>CALJSD010000208.1 GCA_937976325.1 uncultured Carnobacterium sp. | reverse complement strand
ATATCGCCTGCAGTTACTACCGCTGGACCTTTAACATCAATTTCTAATACTTTATTTTCATCTTCAGTGAAAGACTTCAATGCAATTTTTTTAATGTTTAAAATGATTGCAGCTACGTCTTCAACCACGCCATCTATTGTTGAAAATTCATGTAAAACGCCATCCATTTGGATATCTGTTACTGCAGTACCAGGGAGTGACGACAATAAGATTCGGCGTAATGAGTTCCCTAAGGTAGTACCATAACCGCGTTCAAGTGGCTCAACAACGAATTTACCAAACTTTGCATCTTCGCTGATTTCGATCGTTTCAATTTTTGGTTTTTCAATTTCGATCATGTTATTTACCCCTTTCAAAACGTACGTTCAATGTGCGATTGTCCGACAAAATTCAACAATAACAATCCATTACACACGACGGCGTTTTGGAGGACGACATCCATTATGAGGGATTGGTGTTACGTCACGAATTGCTGTCACTTCTAATCCAGTAGCTTGTAATGAACGAATAGCAGCTTCACGACCTGAACCAGGACCTTTAACAGAAACTTCTACAGTTTTCATTCCATGCTCCATTGAACCTTTTGCAGCAGATTCAGCAGCCATTTGAGCAGCAAATGGTGTTGATTTTTTAGAACCTTTAAATCCTAAAGCACCTGCAGAAGACCATGAAATAGCATTACCATGAACGTCTGTAATCATAACAATTGTATTATTAAATGTTGAACGGATGTGAGCTACACCAGATTCAATATTCTTTTTCACGCGGCGTTTGCGTACAACTTTCTTTGCCATGAAGAATTAACCTCCTTCTTCTCTAAATTATTTTTTCTTACCTGCAATAGCCTTAGCTGGGCCTTTACGAGTACGAGCATTGTTTTTAGTATTTTGACCACGAACTGGTAAACCACGACGATGGCGAACTCCACGGTATGAACCAATTTCCATCAAGCGTTTGATGTTTAAGTTCACTTCACGACGTAAGTCACCTTCAATTTTTAGTTTATCCACTTCAGCACGGATACGGTCTAACTCATCGTTCGATAAATCGCGAACACGAGTATCTTCACTAACGTTAGCAGCTGCTAAGATTTGTTTTGAAGTAGTAATACCGATACCGTAAATATAGGTTAAAGAAATAACAACACGTTTTTCACGTGGAATATCCACACCTGCAATACGAGCCATACTAATGAGTACCTCCTTATATATTATCCTTGACGTTGTTTATGTTTGGGATTTTGACAAATCACCATAACTTTACCATTGCGTTTAATTACTTTACATTTTTCGCAAATTGGTTTTACTGATGCTCTAACTTTCATTTAAGTTCCCTCCTCTATTTCATTAACGGAGTCCATTATTTAAAGCGATACGTGATTCTTCCGCGCGTTAAGTCGTACGGTGATAATTCAACCGTTACTTTATCGCCCGGTAAAATTTTAATGTAGTGCATCCGGATTTTTCCAGATACATGCGCTAAAACCTCATGACCGTTTTCAAGTTCGACCTTGAACATCGCATTTGGTAATGTTTCATTAACAATACCTTCAATTTCAATTACGTCTTCCTTTGCCATGTCTCATCCTCCTTACTTGTAAAAAGTTTTTACGGATTATTTGACGGACTTCTACCGTTATCTAACTTTCTAAGTATACCATTTTAGCTACCATAATTGCAAGATAACAGGCAGTTCCTAGCGAGGTTCGCCCATAATTGATTGAATTGTTTTGAAGAGATTGTCAATGCCGCTTTCTCCATCAACATTACGTAATAAGCCTTTTGCATTATAGTAGTTTAAGATTGGTTTTGATTGTTCAATGTTAATTTGAATTCGATTTTCCACTGTTTCAGGTTTGTCGTCTTCACGTTGATAGAAATCATGAGAACCACAACGATCACATGTACCTTCTACTTTAGGTGGATTATTTGTTTTGTGGTAAGTTGCACCACAGTTACGACAAATAATTCTTCCTGTTAGACGTTGCATTAAGATGTCTGGGTTCACTTCGATGTTAATCACTGCATCGATTGAGCGGTTTAATTCCGCTAAGATTTTATCAAGTGCTTCCGCTTGTGCTTGAGTACGTGGGAAACCGTCCAATAAGAATCCTTTTTCTGTATCGGCTTGTTGTAAACGTTCCTTTACAATGCCGTTAGTTACTTCATCAGGTACTAATTCGCCTTTATCCATGAATGATTTAGCTTTAAGACCTAATTCAGTTTCTTGTTGCATAGCAGCACGGAACATATCTCCTGTTGAAATATGTGGAATTCCGTATGTAGCAACGATTTTTTCTGCTTGAGTACCTTTACCTGCACCAGGTAGACCCATTAAGATAATGTTCATAGTTGCCTCCTAGAATCATAATTGAAGAACTGACAAAACGCATTGCTGCATCTTGTCAATTTCTTCCATTATTCCTCAATAAATCCTTTATACTTACGTTTAATTGTACGTCCTTCAATTTGTCGGCTTAACTCTAACGCTACCCCAACAACGATTAGAAGGTTTGTACCACCAAGCATCAATCCACGTGGTAAGTTCCATAATGCTGAAGCTACCATTGGAAGGATTGAGATACCACCAAGATAAAGAGCACCAACTGTACTCAATCGTAGTAAAGTACCTGAAACGAATTGTTCTGTATCTTTACCAGGACGGACACTTAAGATATATCCGCTTGATTTTTGTAAGTTTTCTGCTACTTTCTCTGGGTTTACTTGTACGAAAGCATAGAAAAATGTAAATACAACAATTAACACTGTGTACAATGTTGCACCAGCAGGTTTTGAAAAATCAAAAATGTTAGTGGCAAGTTGGTACCAGCCAGATTCACTATGATCTTTTGCATACAAACTTAAAATAGTTGATGGCAATGTCATAAATGAACTAGCAAAGATAACCGGAATTACCCCTGCAGAGTTGATTTTTAAAGGTAACCAAGATGTTTCACTTGAACCTGTTGCACGTTTTGAGTAAGAAATCGGCAAACGACGTTGCGCTTGTTCAATATACACTACTAACATAACGACTAAAATAATCGCTACAACTAATGCAACTGTGAATCCTACTGCACGATACAAATCAGTGTCTGTACGACCTTGAATTTGATTTACATAGAATTCATAAATATCATGTGGCATTCTTGCTACAATACCTGCGAAGATTAGAACGGAAACCCCGTTACCAATCCCCTTAACGGTAATCATATCTCCCAACCATGTTAGGAACATGGAACCAGCTGTTAACACAAGTGCAATCATTAAGAATGTTTTGACCCCTGGGTTGTTAATTAACCCATAGTTTGACCAAACATTAAATCCAAAAGAAATTGCATATGCTTGGAAAAATCCAATCACAATTGTTAAATAACGAGTTGCCGAATTTAATTTACGACGACCAACTTCCCCTTGTTTAGACCACTCAACGAACGTTGGTAGAATATCCATTTGTAACAATTGGACAACAATGGATGCAGTGATATAAGGCGAAACTCCCATTGAGAACAATGAGAAGTTCGATAAAGCCCCACCACTAAATGTATTTAACAATCCAAAGATTCCAGTAGTTGCAAATGTTTGGATTGCTCCAGCATTTACACCAGGAACCGTTACTTGTGATCCAATACGAAAGATAATTAGAATCGACAATGTAAATAATAGTCGTTTTCTAATATCTTTCATTTGAACAGCATTCTTTAGTAGAGTGAACATTAGATCACCTCTACAGTTCCACCTGCAGCTTCAATAGCTTCTTTTGCTGCTTGCGAGAATTTATTTGCTTTTACAGTTAACTTGCGTTCAAGTTTACCATTAGCTAACACTTTGATACCGTCTTTTTCGTTTTTAACGATACCAGCCTCAACTAGTACAGCCGCAGTTACTTCTTGACCATCTTCAAAACGGTTTAATGTTTCAAGATTTACAACTGCATATTCTTTACGATTAATATTTTGGAAACCACGTTTTGGAATACGACGGAATAATGGAGTTTGTCCACCTTCGAATCCTAATCTAACGCCACCGCCTGAACGAGCTTTTTGTCCTTTGCTTCCGCGTCCAGCAGTTTTACCATTTCCTGAACCTTGACCTCTACCAACACGGTTACGTTCTTTACGTGAACCTTCAGCTGGTTGTAATTCATGAAGTTTCATGTTCCGGGCACCTCCTCTTATAAGTTTTAAATTAAACTTCCTCAACATCCACTAAATGTGAAACTGTGTTAACCATGCCTTTGATAGCTACGTTAGCTGGTTTAACAACTGTTGAACGAATTTTTGTTAAGCCTAATGCTTTACAAGTATCGATTTGGTTTTGAGGACGTCCAATCAAGCTTTTCTTTAAAGTAATCTTTAATTCTGCCATTTTAATGTCCTCCTTATCCTAAAAGTTCTTCAACTGATTTGCCACGTAATGCAGCAACATCTTCAACACGTTTTAATTGTTTCAAACCTTCGATTGTAGCACGAACCATGTTTACAGGTGTGTTTGAACCTAAAGATTTTGAAGTTACATCAGCGATACCTGCTAATTCAACAACGGCACGAACTGGTCCACCTGCTGCAATTCCTGAACCGGCTTGAGCTGGTTTTAACAATACGTTACCACCGCAGAAGCGACCGATAACTTCGTGAGGAATTGTAGAACCACTAGTTGGAACTTCAATAAGGTTTTTCTTAGCATCTTCAATAGCTTTACGAATAGCTTCTGGTACTTCTTGAGCTTTACCAGTACCGAAACCAACATGTCCATTATGGTCACCGACAACTACTAAAGCAGCAAAACGTAAACGACGTCCACCTTTTACAACTTTTGTAACGCGGTTAATCGCAACAACACGATCTTCTAATTCTAAGTTTCTTGCATCAATATTAACCATGAATTGTGGATCCTCCTTTTCCTAGAATACTAGTCCATTTTCACGTGCAGCTTCAGCTAAAGCTTTTACACGTCCATGGTATAAGTATCCACCACGGTCAAAGACTACTTCTTTAATATTTTTTTCAAGTCCGCGTTCTGCAATTAATTTACCTACAGCAGAAGCTTCCTCAGTTTTTGTTCCGTTTTCTACATTAGTATCTAAAGTAGAGGCACTTGCTAGCGTCACACCCGCTACGTCATCAATTAATTGAGCGTAGATGTTTTTGTTAGAACGAAAAACGTTCAAGCGTGGGCACTCAGCAGTACCAGAGATTTTACGACGAACACGTGCGTGACGAGTTTGACGCACTTTATTTTTGTCTGGTTTTGTAATCACAATTTTCACCTCTTATTAATTAATCATGCTGCGATAAGCGCAACAAAAGGTAAATAATCACTAAAATTATTTACCTGTTTTACCTTCTTTACGACGTACAAATTCATCAACGTAACGAATTCCTTTACCTTTATAAGGTTCTGGAGGACGTACGCCACGAATGTTAGCAGCTAATTCGCCAACTTTTTGTTTGTCATAACCTTTAACGATTACTTTTGTATTAGAAGGAACTTCGATTTCTACTCCTTCTTCTGGAGTGAACTCCACTGGATGAGAATATCCAACGTTTAATACAAGTTTTTTACCTTGTAATTGAGCACGATACCCAACCCCGATTAATTCCAATTCTTTTTGGAATCCTTCAGTAACACCAACTACCATGTTGTTGAAAACTGCGCGAGTTGTTCCGTGGATTGTTTTGTTTTCTTTTGAATCATCTGGACGAGAGAATACTACTTCACCTTCGCGTTGTTCTAAAGAAATGTTTTGGTTAAATGTATAACTTAATTCACCTTTAGGACCTTTAACTGTTACTGTATGGTCCTTAACGTCTACTGTTACTCCAGCTGGAATAACGACTGGTTTATTACCGATACGGCTCACTTGGCTGCACCTCCTTAATTTCTAGATTACCAAACGTATGCTAGAATTTCTCCACCTACGTTTTTAGCTCTTGCTTCTTTGTCTGTAATAACACCTTCAGATGTTGATACAATAGCGATTCCTAAACCGTTTAATACTTTAGGAACTTCACCTGTTTTAGCATAAACACGTAAACCAGGTTTAGAAATACGTTTCAATCCTGTAATTACACGTTCGTTATTTTTTCCATATTTCAAGAACACTTTCATGATGCCTTGTTTACCATCTTCTTCAACTGAGAAGTCTTTAATGAAACCTTCAGATTTTAAGATGTTCGCAATAGCAACTTTCATGTTTGATGACGGAACTTCTAGTGATTCGTGACGAACCATGTTCGCGTTACGAATACGAGTTAAGAAATCCGCGATTGGATCTGTCATAACCATTAATGAGTACCTCCTTTATCAAGTAGTAATGATTACCAACTTGCTTTCTTCATTCCTGGGATTTGCCCTTTATAGGCAAGCTCACGTAAACAAATACGGCAAAGTTTGAATTTACGATAAACTGAATGTGGTCGACCACAACGTTCACAACGAGTATATTCTTGAGTTGAATATTTTTTTGGACGTTTGTTCTTTGCGATCATTGATTTTTTAGCCAAACTACTCGCCTCCTGTGAGTTTTATTTTTATTTTTGGAAAGGCATTCCAAGTTGAGTTAATAATTCTTTTGCTTCTTCGTCTGTATTAGCTGTTGTTACGATAACAATATCCATACCACGAACTTTGTCTACGCGATCGTAGTCAATTTCAGGGAAGATTAATTGTTCTTTAACACCTAATGTGTAGTTACCGCGTCCGTCAAAAGATTTTTTAGAAATCCCACGGAAGTCACGTACACGAGGTAATGAAACTGTTACTAACTTGTCTAAGAAGTCATACATACGTTCACCACGTAAAGTAACTTTAGTTCCGATTGGCATACCTTCACGTAAACGGAAACCAGCGATTGATTTCTTCGCAGTTGTTACAACTGGTTTTTGACCAGAGATTAATGTTAACTCTTCAACTGCTTTTTCTAAGTTTTTAGCGTTAGATGTTGCATCACCAACACCCATATTAATAACGATTTTTTCTACTTTTGGTACTTCCATAACTGATTTGTAGTTAAATTTTTCAATTAATGAAGGTACTACTTCGTTTTTGTATTTTGCATTTAAGCGATTCATGCAGGATGGTCCTCCTTCCTCAAATTACTGAATTATGCTTTGTTACGACCTTTAGGTACGCGTACCTTTTCACCGTTTTCTACTTTAAAGCCTGTACGAGTTGCTTTACCTGTAGTTGGGTCTACGAACATTACGTTTGAAACATGAATTGGAGCTTCCACTTCAACGATTCCCCCTGTTTGGTTCGCTTGAGATGGTTTTTGATGTTTCTTAACAATGTTAACACCTTCAACGATTACACGGTCTTTTTTAGGAAAGCTCTTTAAGATTTTTCCTTCTTTACCTTTGTCTTTACCTGAGATTACTTTTACGATATCACCAGTTTTTACGTGCATGTGTTACACCTCCTTCGATTTTGATGAGAATTATAATACTTCTGGAGCTAATGAAACGATCTTCATATAGTTGTTATCACGTAATTCACGTGCAACTGGTCCAAAGATACGTGTTCCACGAGGGCTCTTGTCATCACGAATGATTACACATGCATTTTCGTCGAACTTAATGTATGAACCGTCTTTACGACGTGCACCTGATTTAGTACGAACGATTACAGCTTTAACGACATCCCCTTTTTTAACAACTCCACCTGGTGTTGCTTGTTTAACGGATGCAACGATTACGTCACCGATATTAGCTGTTTTGCGGCCAGATCCGCCTAGAACTCTAATTGTTAACACTTCACGAGCGCCTGAGTTGTCAGCCACTTTTAGTCGAGTTTCTGTTTGAATCACTATTGGTTCCTCCTTTCAAATGTATACACAATTTGAAATTAAATAATTACTGCTTCTTCAACAATTTCAACTAAGCGGAAACGTTTTGTTTTTGACAATGGACGAGTTTCCATAATCTTAACAATGTCCCCAACTTTTGCTGAGTTATTTTCATCATGAGCTACAAATTTTTTCGTATATTTAACACGTTTACCATAAGTTGAGTGACGTTTGTAAGTTTCGATTGCAACTACTAACGTTTTGTCCATCTTATCTGAAACAACGCGTCCTTGATATACTTTACGTTGGTTACGTTCTACAGTCATGTTCATTGCCTCCTTTGCTGATGATTATTTTTGCAATTCTTCTTGACGCAATGCAGTCTTGATACGCGCAATTTGTTTACGTACTTCACGAATGCGTGCTGTACCTTCTAATTGCCCAGTAGCAAGTTGGAATCGTAAGTTGAATAGTTCTTGTTTTAATTCATTTTCTTTTTCAACAAGTTCAGCAGTGGATAACCCTTTAAGTTCTTTCTTAAGTTCATTAACCTTCATTCGATTCACCACCATTTTCTTCGCGTTTCACAAATTTTGTTTTAACTGGCAATTTGTGTGATGCCAAACGTAAAGCTTCGCGTGCTACTTCTTCTGATACGCCAGCGATTTCAAACATCACTTTACCACGTTTAACTGGTGCTACCCAACCTTCAGGAGCCCCTTTACCAGATCCCATACGTACCCCGATAGCTTTAGCGGTGTATGATTTGTGTGGGAAAATCTTAATCCAAACTTTACCACCACGTTTCATGTAACGAGTCATGGCGATACGAGCAG
>CALJSD010000207.1 GCA_937976325.1 uncultured Carnobacterium sp. | reverse complement strand
AAATTCTTGATGGCACTCAGGGCAAATATATTTTACGTGTTTATAATAATAGTTACATACCCAAATAAGCCATACCGTTGCCAACAGAGCCCATAGCGCAAATCCCCACCACATTCCTTTGAAAATCCAGAATGCAATCGATACCCACTGAAGTACTCCGACCACCAATCCTGTTGAAAGTATAATCCGGTAAAGTTTTTTGAGTTGTTTCTTACCTTTCATCACTACTGCTATGTCCGCGATGGATTCAAGTGAGAAGGATTCTTTGTTTTGGACTGTCGACTGTAATTCACGTAATTTTTCCAATTGCTCTTGTTTCTCTTGAATTTCTTCCATCAATAAACTTTCCTGTTGTTCTATTAAAATCGAAATGTCTTTTTCAGGATGTTCTTCTTCTAACAATTCAGAAATGGCATCGATAGGTACATCCACCTCTCGAAGAAAACAAATGACTTTTAGACGTTGAAGATCACTTTCCGAATATAATCTTCTTCCCCCTTCAGAAAGTTCACTAGGAATCAAGATACCTCTTTTGTCATAATACTGAACGGTTCGAACAGTCACATTGCAAAGTTTCGCAAGCTCCCCTGTCGTATATTTTGACATAGCTTTCACCTCCTTATTGCCTGCATATTACTACATTACGTAGCGTTACAAGCAATACCTGACGCTAGGGGATTTTTCATTTTTCTATTAAATACTATATTAAATGCTAATTTTATTTTTTTCCACCTCTTTTAAGTAAGTTTTAGGTTCATGGTGCAAAGTATAGTTATCCAAACGGAAAGGAGAAGCTCCCCAACCAGGCGAGCGGTGACAAACAATGAAAACTATCGTAATTATCCCTTCATATGAACCAGAGGAAAGATTAATCACTTTAACACAGCAATTAATCGCCAAAGACTTAGAAGTAGTCGTTGTCGATGATGGCAGCGGGGAGAAATATCTTCCTATCTTCAACCAACTCACAGGAGCGACCGTTTTAACGCATCCTGAAAACAAAGGAAAAGGTGAAGGCCTAAAAACAGCTTATCGCTACATTAAAGAAACATACGCAAACGAGGAAGTGGCCATCGTCACGGCAGACTCTGACGGACAACATAGTCCAGAAGACATCATGCGCATCGCCACCAGGGCGTCCCTTGAGAATGACAGCCTTGTACTCGGCGTTCGAAACTTCGACGGAACCCACGTCCCACTCAGGAGCCGTGTCGGAAACAAAATTACCTTGAAAATTTTCGAACTCACAAGCGGCACGAAAATTAGTGATACACAAACCGGGCTGCGTGGATTCTCAAGCACGCATTTAGAAAAAATGCTGGAGATTTCAGGATCACGATTTGAATACGAAATGAATGTGTTGATGGTTTGGGCAAAAGAAAAACGCCCATTCTGCGAACTAGAAATTCAGACGATTTACGAGAACAAAAATGAGGGCTCACACTTTAATCCTCTTCGCGATTCATTCAGAATCTACAAAGAGATTTTCCAGTTCGCTCTCTCATCAATTCTCTCTTTTTTTCTAGACTACACCCTCTACGCCCTTCAAATCTTTATCGGCGTACCACTCGTGACGGCTAACGTGATCGCAAGGGTGATTAGCGCAGGATTCAACTTCTTCGTGAATAAGAAGTTCGTCTTTGCCAGCGACAAACCGTTTCTAAAAGAACTCGGCGGCTATATTTTACTCGCCAGCTTCTCATTAACGCTGAACACATTAATCTTAATGGGCCTCAGCTACGGATTCGGTATCGGACCACTCGTTGGTAAAATCATCACCGAAATCGGGATGTTCTTCTTTAACTGGTTTGTACAGAAGAAAGTCATTTTTGGACAAGAGAAAGGTGTGCATTATGTCAAATAACAAAAAAGGAAAATCACTCAGAAAAATCTTAACGACCGCTTATACGGCAGTCCTCATCGGGGCTTCGGGAATGGTCGTGGCCGATACGCTCTTCATCTCAAAGAGCCTGGCAAAGTTCAGTAACGACACGGCAGCGGCAACGAACACAGGAACTAGCGCAAGCGGTACGGGAACGTCAGGGGACTCGAATAATTCAGGCAGCTCAAGTACCTCTACAACACCAACCGTGAGCACGGCGACGGCCTACGAGGACGATACAAAATCCATCACGATTGAGACGTACGAGCGAAACAATACGCAAATCCACGTCGCAACGGTGAAAATCAAAGGAAACGCGTCAATTAAGACCGCCTTGGCCGACGAAACGTACGGTCGAAACGTCACCGCGAAGACTTCGACGACCGCTAAAAGCGTGAACGCGGTCCTTGCGATTAACGGAGACTACTACGGCGCTAGAGATGCTGGATACGTCGTTCGTAACGGACAACTGTTACGAAGTGAGAGTCAGAATGCTAGCCAAGAGGATTTAGTCATCTACAAAGACGGAAGCTTCGGCATCATCAAAGAAGGCGACATCACAGCTCAACAGTTAGTCGATAACGGCGCGATGCAAGTCTTGTCATTTGGACCAGCGTTGATTGAAAACGGACAAGTGGCCGTAGATAGTTCAGACGAGGTTGGGAAAGCCATGGCGAGCAACCCGCGTACAGCCATCGGAATCGTCGACGACAGCACTTATGTATTCGTGGTGTCAGACGGACGTACTAGCGAAAGTAAAGGATTATCGTTGAAACAATTAGCTGATTTTATGAAAGAACTGAACGTCACAACTGCCTATAACTTAGACGGTGGCGGATCATCAACCATGTATTTTAACGGACAAATCATTAACAAACCGACAACAAACGGTCGAAACATCGAAGAAAGAGAGGTGAGTGACATTGTCTACTTATAAAAAGAAAACAGGACTGACATTCTACACAGTCGCAACGGTGGTAACACTCGTCGTCGGAACGGTGTATGAATTCTTCAGCCACCAAGTCTACTCCCCATTCATGTACTTGCTCTTTATGATTCCACTCGTGCTTGGAGTCATGCCAAATCTCGTAGCAAAAATGACCGGGAAAACCTTCCTGGAGTCAGAAGACGCACAAGCAGCCTACAAGATGGGTGTCCTCACCTTCATCTTCGGCAGCTTCCTCAAAGGAGTCTTCGACATCTACGGAACCAGCTCCGTCTACCCAACCCTCTACTTACCAGTCGGTGCGGTGCTACTAATCGCAGCACTAGGGTTAGAGATGTACTACAAAAAGGCAGTTGCTAAATAAAAAGGCCGGAGCCCTTTATGGAGCTCCGGTTGTTACTTTTAGAGTTAAATTAATTACAACATTATTACAAAGTAATTATACCATAAACTAAAAATATAACTCGCATTTCTCATATAAGTAACAAGGACAACAACCCTAAACTATTGGACTTTTGATACCTCATTAAATTTTGAAACAAAATCTTCTGGTTTAATACTTGATAATTCTGTTTCACTCGGATTTTCAATAGTAACAACTCGTCTGGCATGTTGCATTACTAAATCATCATATAAATTTCGTACTAAACGGCCATTAGCAAAATTATCTTTTCCCATTTCAATTTGTTTTTCAAAATACAACTCAATCTGTCTTTTTACTTCTTCTTCTAAAATATAATCGTTAGTTTGACACATTGAAGTTAATATTTGTATCAACTCATATACGTTATAGTCATCAAATTCTATAAATGTATTAAATCTTGACTTTAACCCTGGATTGGATTCGAAAAATTTATTCATAGGCTCGGTATATCCCGCCACAATGACAACTAAATCTTCTCTACAATCCTCTAGAGCCTTTGTCAATTCTGTTAAACATTCTCTACCGTATGAATCTGAATGATCATTTTCTGTGATACTATAAGCTTCATCAATAAATAACACTCCACCTTTAGCTTGTTCTATGACATTCTTTACCTTTAATGCCGTCTGTCCCTGATAGCCTGCAATTAAATCAGTTCTTGAAACTTCGATAAAATGTCCTTTCGATAATAATCCTATGCACTTATATATCCTTCCAACAATACGTGCTACCGTTGTTTTTCCAGTTCCTGGATTCCCTGTAAAAGCTAAGTGTAACGTGTTTTTAGCCAAATGAAGGCCTTTCTCTTGTCTCATTTTTTGAACTTTTTGAAAAAAAATTAAATCTTGAACTGTACTTTTTACTTTATCTAGCCCTACAAGAGAATTAAGTTCTTCTAATAATTCTTCAAGAGTTCGTTTATCTTCTGTATCTTCTTTTGTCTTCTTACAAATTGATTGAATAGTAGAATACCCATAATATTCAACCAAACTAGCTTTTACGCCCTGTGCAATTTTTTTTACTTCAATTTTATATTTTGGATTATCAACTATCTCCGAAATTTTCTTTAGTAAAGTAACTGCTGATAACTGATTATTTTCCTCAACAATAGAAGTAGCTAACTTTATTATATCGCCACAACTTTGAGTCAGAATATCTAGTTTAGAAGAATTACCAATTAACGCTTGTTCATACTTATTCATCATATCACCTCATTGCAGAAGTAAGAACATTTCAATTATTGCAAGTCCCAATGCTCCACCAGCTACCCAGTACGTAAGTGCAATCTTATTCTTCAAAGACTCTATTTTACTATTTGATTCTTGAATTACCTTTTCGATTTTTCTATCAATTTCTTCCTGATATTTTTTCATCGAAGTAACTGTTACACTACCTTGTTGTTCAATCACATTCATTTGTTTGGAGTGTTCATTAACCGTATCCCACATACTATCAATATCTTTTAAATGCGTATAACTATCAATTTTATGTTTAAACTCTTTTAAATTTTCAATTGTCTGTTTTTGGTTTTTAACAATACTTTCGATTTGATTCTGAGTATTCCGAATCCCTTTACTTGTCTCTTCGGCTGCCTTGATTGAAACTATAATTGCTTGAATATAATCTTTATCTAACCCTTCCAACAGACTATAAACTTCACCCAACTCTTTGTACAAATCAATTTGAGTACCATTGAAGTTATGTAAATAAGGCTGAAGTTCCTCAATTAAAGTATTAAATTCCTTACCTGTTACCACATGTTCTGGGCAAAAACCTCGCCCGAAGATAAAATCTTCAATCTGTTGCCTCGTTCCCTTTTCTTCATCAACCTTTTTTAATTCTAGTTTGTGTAATTTTTGATCAGAGTTGCTTTTATTTTTTAATATTTTTTCTTGAAAGTTATGGCTCTGAATTTCTAATTGTTCCATCTTTAATCTTCCTTTTTTATCTTATTCATAAAATCAGTATTCTAATTCATTAAATAATTGATCTATATCGTCCAAACATTCTTTCACACTCTCATGTACCGCACAATTATCCCTAATAATTTCTATAGATCTTTCTACTTCACTAGCTGCAGCATCATGATACTCCTTAATTTTTTGTGTATGTTTTGATTTTTTTAATCCCAACTTATCCTTGTTAACACGCTTTAATTGATGCTGTACTATTAGCACTTCATTTCCTTTTCCAATCACATTATTCATATTATTTTTCATCATCTGTTTTTCAATTTGTTTATCAATAAGATTAATTGCTATTGCTCCGATTATACCAACAACAACTGCACCAAAGAAAACACCTAAAATATTTGCTAAACTACCTATCATTGGAATTTCAAAAGCAAAAATAGGGATCGTAATCAAACTCTTTTCTATTGCATCACCAACTACCATCGCTCCCATGCTCGTCATTCCTGCAATAACGATTTTACCTACTTCCATCATTAATCTTCCAATAGGTTTTCCTTTATTCTCAGGAGATTTAATATATTCAATGGCACTTTTTAGAGATTTCCATCCTTGTTTTAGCATAACCCAGACTTTCTTTATTGTTCCAAAAACAGGCCCAATAATAGCTGTAAACACAGTCGATAATACTGTATCTCCTAAACTCATTAATCTAAATTTCATTTCACTAACAAAAGAATGAATCGCCTTTCTTAAACTATTTAATAAACTGTCTAAAGTTTTTTTCGATTCAGACAACCACTTAATTAAATGTAAAATAATCTCCCGAACAAATTCAGCTAACAACTGCATCAATGCTGCACGAAGCGCCTTCCCCCCTATGCGAAAAGCCTCTTTTTTTCTAGATTTCTTTCCTGCATCAATGGATTTTTGCTCTGCTTTCCTTTTCTGCTTTTCATATTCATTACGAGCCTCTCTATCCTTCTGACGCATCTTACTATCTTCATCATCACTAATATCGAAGATCTCATTTGGTTTTTGACCCCTAGCGTTAGGAATGTCTAGCCACTCAGTCATTGGTCTATCTGCTTTAGAACGGTTAAGACTTGAGTCCATCTTTTGAAGATTAGCATCACTATTTGCAAATGCAATCTGTTCCTCTTTAGTCATATGTGCATTAGCATGTGCATCACGAATTATTTCAGCGGCTGAAACCGTATGATCCATATCAATATGTTTTTCTCGAGAACCAGTAGGACGGTCGATATCAAAAGGTCGTCTTGCTCCCTTAACTAAGCTGGCTTCTTTTCTCCCTGTTCTTGTTTCATGTGTTACAACACTTCCTGTAGCATCTTTTTCAAAATTTTTCTGCCAATTATCATAACGATTTTGGTAGTCTATTTCTGTATTATGCTTTGCAATTCTTCCTTTTTCAAAATTCTCTGTTGTCTGAATATGTGATTCTTTTCGTAAATCAAGATGAAGCCCCCGGTTTTCTTTAATGAAATCTTCGCCAGCAGTCACTGCTATTTGATTTAAGAATTGGTCCCAAACAACATCCTTAATTACAACGCCAAGATTATCCAGACTTCCTATTCTATCCTTCTCCTCTTTCAAATACTGAAGATCCGACAAGTTCTCCTCCAATTCCTTTTGGAGTTTTTCTTCTAATGCATCAAAATCAAACTCCTCTGCACTATCGTGATTCTGAAAATCATTCATTTTTAAATTTGCATTTTCATTCGTCATAAATTTTCATCCTTTTTAAAATACTTCTCTACAAAAAACTTTTAACTTTCTCTACTAAGAAGTTCTTTCCCCATCCACACGACATACAACCTCTCATCTTCACCGTCCAATTGGCAAAGCAGCTCCGTTGCTCGCGCTGTTTCACCTTTAATCGCAGCATTCACCGCCTTGTAGTAGATGATTTCTAGCTGTGGGTACTTGAATTCGTTCGTTAACGTTTCGAAGTAGTCGTTGCTCTCGTGCGCAATCGTTAAGTCATAGAGAGCCACACTCATCTTTTTCGTCTTCTCGGCCAGTGTAGGATCTGTTATCGTCAGTTCCCCAATCATAGAATCCAGCTCTTCTCGGCTCAACTCCGGCTGGCTCAATACAACTGAACGGATCAGATAGCTTTGCAAGAAGTCTCGATATTGCACTTGAAGTCCGTCCCGACTCAAGATTTCTTTGGCCTTTCGAATCGCCGTCTCGAAGTCCCCTGTCATGTACGCCAAGGACACTTCCGACGTTGCAGCGTCTAATCGGAGGACCGCTCTTTTGGCCTCTTTATTCGCCTCGATATATTGTTTCCACGATGCAAAATCTAAATCCACATGCAACAATTTCGCCACGGTAGTTAAATACCATTTATTAATCAAATAGATGGCAAGGGCTAACCCGGCGACAATCACAAGAACGCCCCCTGTTCGCATCGTAATGTCACTGACTGCAAACGTGACACAAAGAATAAGGACCATTGTCAAAATCCCCGCGCATCTCGTATAGAGCGTATATTTTTTTCGTACTGCTTGATAATCCATATCGTTCCTCCAAGGTCGCAACCAGAACATGATTGCGGTTACAAAAATATTTATGTCTTTAATCAAAATGACTGTCTTAGCCCATTATCTCACGTTCCCTTGGTTGCTTCAATGCTTATAGGAGATTATTTGATAACAAGTTTAATATTTTCTCATAATACTTACCAGAAACAAAAAGACCGGGGCCTTTTACAGGCTCCGGCTTAGTTAGTTTGGAAAATAATCTATTGTAACCCTATTTCAATCTGTTTTATTCCAGATTTCCAAAGGGGTAATTCTTTTATTAAATATTGAGGTCGTATATTATACTCACTTAATCTTTGGAGGTCTATCCATTCACATTCATATTTCCCTTCATCCAACGTATGAGATGGAACCTCCCCTAGAAGAGTCACTTTATAATGAAATTCAATCATATGATGGAGTTCGCCTTTATAATCAAATCGATTCTCCACAACAAACATTAATTCTTCGACTTCACAATCGACACCCAGTTCCTCTTTCACTTCTCTGGCTACAGCTTTTCTGCTTGCTTCGCCTACTAATATCGCCCCTCCCACTAAGTGATTTTGGTCTTCTACTTTATAAGTGAGCAAATTGCCATCCTTCACTATAATGGCTGATACTCTAACGCCATATCTATAAGTATCTCCTATTACTCTAAAATCCATGGTCATCACTTCTTTCTGAAAAAATGAATACAACTATTATAGCACAATTCTTATGCTTTCGAATTCAGCATAAAAATAACACCTTATCCTACTGATAAGGTGTACTCTATTCGTTTATCACTTTTCTTGGTTGAAGCGACTATTTATGCTCTTTTCTATTCTTAATATATACTATGGTCACTATACAAATCACTAACCCCGTAGCTGCTGGTTTAACGAGTGCCATTCCATTTTCTCCACTTGATAGGATACTATGGA
>CALJSD010000206.1 GCA_937976325.1 uncultured Carnobacterium sp. | reverse complement strand
ACCTCGAAAGGCTTGAGCCTCTGCTTTTCCGAACTCAACTACACAGGATGTGAGCATCATCTACCAATTACTTTTTATAAATAAAAAAACACAATATACCTTATAAGGTATATTGTGTTTTCCATATTTTACGAAGCTCTCCGAAAGTTTTACGTAATGGAATTATGTATAGGCATTGTATTTTTGCTCAGATTCTTATTTTAAAGACGTCCAATTATCCAGCTCAAAACACTACTTAACGCTATTCAACAATTTTCTAGGAGGAATTATGGCTATCAAATTAATCGCCATCGATATCGACGGCACACTTATCAATTCAAAACGCGAAATCACACCACGAGTAAAGGCTGCTTTAAACGCTGCAAGCGCACAAGGAGTCTATGTCGTTCTTTGTACAGGACGCCCATATCCTGGTGTAGAAGGATTGCTTCAAGAACTTGACCTTGTGAACGACCACGATTACGTTGTGACTTATAACGGGACTTTGGTACAACAAACGGGTTCGAAAAAAGCACTCGTGCGTTTCTCAATGACTCATGATGATTTAGAACGCGTGAACGACTATGCTACAAAATACAATGTGCACTATCACGCCATCGACGAAGAAGCGATTTACGTTCCAACAGAAACAGTCGGCAAATATTCGATTCATGAAAGTGAACTTGTAGGAATGCCAATCGTTCATCAATTGTATAAAGATATTCCAACGGACAAAGAATTCGTCAAAATCATGTTTGTGGATGAACCTGAAGTGCTAGAAGAATTAATTCCAAATCTTTCTGACGACTTCAAGAGCCGTTACAACATCTTCCGTAGCGCAGGCTTCTACCTCGAAGTCATTCACCCTGAAGCGAGCAAAGGAAAAGCCGTGCATCATCTAGCCGATAAACTTGGCCTTACACGCGATGAAGTGATGTGTCTTGGCGACCACGAGAACGACCGTGACATGATTGAATACGCGGGTCTTGGCGTCGCGATGGGAAATGCGATTGATTCGATTAAAGAAATCGCCAACTTCGTGACAACAACGAACGATGAAGATGGCGTTGCTGTTGCCGTTGAAAAATTCGTACTAAACAAGGAGAACTAGTAATGCTTCATGAGATGACTCTTTTCCCAAAACCGTATGCTTCCATTGCCTCTGGTCAAAAAACGATTGAACTTCGTCTCTATGACGAAAAGCGTCAATCGATTCAAATCGGTGATCAGATTCGATTTACCAATACCGAAGATGCTTCGCAAGCGACACTTTGCGAAGTGGTTCAGTTACATGTCTTTAAAAACTTCACAAAACTGTATGAAAACCTCCCGCTACTACAATGTGGGTATACTTCAGAAGATGTGGACGATGCACATCCCGACGATATGTTGACTTACTATTCGAAGGAAAAACAAGCACAATACGGTGTTGTCGGCATCGAACTTAAACGTATCAAAAAAACGAGTCTATAAAGACTCGTTTTTCTTTATCTTTCTCAGGAAATTTAACGTAGATTTCCTGAAAGAAGACTAATTTTTAGCTTTTCTTAATAAAATTAGGAACATTCTTTTGATTTTCAAGGTTTTATTTGCTGTTTTCCCGAATATTACAGGTTTAAAAAATTGTAATTTCCGTACTTTTGTGTATACTATAATAGTGTCTTAAACAAAAAAAGGAGGACGAGGCAATGAAATTAAAAAGAAGTGAACGTTTAGTCGATATGACACAACGTCTATTAGATAACCCACATACGTTAATCTCATTAACAACATTTACAGCGTTGTATCAGTCCGCAAAATCTTCTATTAGTGAGGATATTGCTATTATCAAGAAGACTTTTGAAAAGCAAGGTGTAGGGATTATTCGCACAGTGCCAGGTGCTGCAGGGGGCGTGATTTTTGTTCCGAAAATCAAACGCGAACAAGCATTAGCTGCTGCGGAAAAACTAAGAGAGCAAATGAACGATGCAAGTCGCTTGTTGCCAGGGGGATATATTTATCTTTCTGATTTACTTGCAAAACCAGATGTATTACATGATTTAGGGAAAATGATTGCATCTGCTTACGAAGATAAGAAAATTGATGCTGTTATGACGGTTGCAACAAAAGGGGTGCCAATCGCACAAACGGTTGCCAACTACTTAAACGTACCATTCGTTATCGTACGTCGTGATTCAAAAATTACGGAAGGTTCTACTGTAAGTATTAACTACGTTTCAGGTTCTTCTTCTCGCGTTGAGAAAATGGAATTATCAAAACGTACATTAGCCAGTGGATCAAACGTATTAATCGTCGACGATTTCTTGAAAGCCGGCGGTACAATCAACGGTATGCGTAGCCTTATCCAAGAGTTTGATTCAACAACAGCAGGTGCCGTTGTATTCTGTGAATCAGGGGTTTCAAACCACAACGTAACAGACTACTCTTCAATCATCAAGATTACAGAGATTGATACCGAAGCACAAACAATCAAAGCAGAACTTGGTAACTTCTTTGATACGCATGAATTTTTATAAGATAAAATGAAATAAAGCGAAGAGCCAAATTGGTTCTTCGCTTTTTTGTGTACACTACAATTACCATATATGGTAATTTCGTTAAATTAGAAATAAGCATAACGACCACAATGGCAATACTGCTAAGTAAGCAATAGTTGTCATTGTCACCACATTCGTCGCAAAATCGACATCTCCTTTAGCTTCTGCCGCTAAAATTGGCATAATCACGAGCGTTGGAATGGTCGATTGAATGATAAAGGTTTCTTTTAATAAGGGATTATCCGCTCCTCCAACAAGTAATACCAGTACCATAATGATTGGGAAAATAATAAAGCGACCTGCTAGCGCAAGTACGGTGTCGCGGTCGATGCGCAATGTTCCAAGACCACTTTGCTGAAGGTTGATCCCGATATACATAAGGGACAATGGCGTCACTAAACTTCCTACTATACTAATGGAATTATTTGCAAATGATGGAATTGGAATTCCAAGTGCCACAACTGCTAACGCCACCAAGAACGCAATAAGCGGGGGCGAACAAAGACTCTTCCACTGGATGCCTTTGTGTTTATTTCCATCAGGACGGTCAATCGCTACAACATAAGTTCCCACGGTAAAAATCGACAATGTATTAATGACATAATAAACCAGGAAGTACGGCATCGCTTCTTCTCCAAAAAGAGAGAGGTTAAGCGGCAGCCCCATAAAGACCGTGTTCGCATTTACGAATGTATTGAGCATCACCCCGCGTCTTCCAACTGGAACTTTGAATAAGACAACAGCGCCCCATGCCACGATGTAGCCTAAAATCACCGCAATCAATGGATAAAGGCTCGCTCCAAAGAAACTCACGAGTTGTTCTTTTGTAATAAATTTTAATACCGAAACAAAGATGGACGCTGGCAAAGCAATCTTCAAAATCAAATCCGCAATGCTCTTGCTGAATCCTTCCTTAAACCATCCCTTGGCCTGCAAGAGATAGCCGAGCGCGATGACCGCAAGTATCGTCACCATACTCGATAACGCCTGTATAATCACATGCTTGTCCTCCAAAAATAGTTACTTTTTTACAGATTCTTTCGATCCAATAATGTGAAGGTTAAGTAATCTGTAACAATTGTCTGCAGTCTTTCGTTATATCCACAATCCCCAGAAGCGTAGTTAATTACCATTCCTTGTAAAAACAAATAGGTTCCGCGGACGATATTGAATAATTTCTCTTCACTGATTGATTGAGGTAATACTGCTTGAATTAAAGATTTTAGTATGTTGAAACTCTTCATTCTTAACTGATTAATTGGTTTTGTGAATTCGGGTAAATCAACTTCTTCCCCTTCAACAATAAATAGAAGCTGATTGGAACTCGCATATTGAAACCCAAAGCGTATGAAGTGATGACATACCTCTAACAATCTATTTTCTATGCTCTCGCTCGATTGATAGATTTCTAATGACGTTTGATATAGCTTTTCTAGTGGGGCACTGGCCACTTCAAACAGAATTTCATCCTTATTTTTAAAATAAAGATAAATAGTTGTATGAGAGCATCCTGCACGTTTGGCAATTTCTCGAATCCCTACCTCTTGAAAAGACTTTTCTGCAAAAAGACTACTTGCCGCTTCTAAAATTCTATCTCTTGTTAACTGTTCTGAAACCATTCACTTTTCTCCATTTCTTGCAAAGCATTCTTCACTTCTCCACCATGAGCAACAGAAAGTATAGCTTGACTATATTCTTTTAATACGGAATGAGCTGTTTCTAAGGCTTTTGGCATATCTGCTGTATATTCTTTCATTGGTGCGCTTAACACTCCAGCTCTGTTCGTCGTGAGAAGATCTCCTCCAATTAATAGATTATCCTCTGCATGATAATAACAGGTATGTCCCGGTGAGTGCCCTGGTGAATGAATTGACGTGAGCCCTGCTTTTTCCAATAATACATTTGACTCGGGAGTTCCTAGTTCAATGAAATCCTGCTTTTTAAACGTGATAGGCTCTAGCTTCTCTCGACCAGGATATGGTTTTTCTCCTGAGACAAAAGGAATTTCTCTGCTGTCTATAACAATAGGAAGATTTGGTAATAGTGTTTTTAATCTTGGAACTCCCCCAATATGGTCAGAATGTCCATGCGTTAAAAATACTCCAGCAACTCTTTCCTTATCATAAAAATTACGAACAACATACTCTGCCATTCGGGGTAATAATTTGGCTAAACCACTATCAATTAAGAAGTATTGGTTATTCTTTTCAACAACCCAAATACTAACAATGAATATCCCAATATCAAACTCGAATTTTTCAATATGTGGACTGATTCTCTTTCTCTTTGAAATTAAACGATAAATGAATTGATTCATTTCAACACCTCAATTGTCGATACTAACCACTGGTTACCGCTTAGTATAAACCCATTTCCCATTCAATTCAAGAAATAAAAAAAGCCTACCAAATAAATGGTAAGCTTTGTTCATTATGCTTTTTTACGGAAGGCACTCACGATAAATGAGATAAATAAAATCACAAGGAACACACATGTAATCGCGGCTCCCGGAGGTGCTTCGTAAATATAGGAAGCTGATAGACCTGCAAAGAATCCAATCAGACTGATGATAATACCGCCGATAATCACGCCATTAAACTTACTGCTCACTCGAAGCGCAATCGATGCTGGCAATACAATAACGGCTGACACTAGAAGTGACCCTGCGATTGGCATCATCACTGCAATCACAACCCCTGTGATAATCGTAAAGAGGTTTGTCATCAAGCGGACGGGTAATCCCGCTGTCATCGCTGTATCTTCATCAAATGATAATACATATAGTGGTTTACGGAAAATCACGTATAATCCCACTACGACAACTGCTAATAGAATCATAATCCACATTTGCTCATTTGTAATCGTCACGATCGAACCGAATAAGAACTGGTCCACACTTAATGTTGAACGTCCTTTTTGCATATTCATCAGGATGAGGGCAATCGCCATTCCTCCCGACATTAGAATCGCAACGGTAATTTCAGAATAGCCTCTAAAGTATTTTCCAATCGCTTCGATGAAAACTGCTGCGATAATCACCACAATCAGCGTTGTGAGTGTTGGATTCATCCCCAAAAGAAATCCTAGCGCTACCCCAACAAGGGATACGTGCGACAAGGTGTCGGCCATCAGCGACTGTCTTCTAAGAATTAAGAACAATCCAAGAATTGGCGTGATAAAAGCCATCGCTATTCCTGAGATGAATGCTCTTTGCATGAAACCATAGAAAAACATCTCCATGGAGAATCCTCCTTTCGTTGCAGATGGATATGTTTATCCACGTATTGTTCAAGCGCTTCTTCCTCATGAGTGACCATTAAAATGGCTTTCCCGTGATGAGCGCATGCATGGTGTAATAAATGATAGAATCTCTCGCGCGACGCTTTATCCATACCGGCTGTTGGTTCATCGAGGACGAATAAATCTGGGTCTGTCGCAAAAATTCTTGCTAAACAGATACGTTGTTTTTGTCCTCCTGATAAATCTCCGATACGTTTATTGCGTTGATCCCACATCCCTACGGATTTAAGAGAACGTTCGATATGTTCATGATCTTCTGCATTTAATTTTTTGAACCAGCGACCTTGTTGGTAACGACCTGACGCCACAAGTTCATACACATTTGATGGGAACCCTACATTAAAAGAAGAAATCTGTTGCGGAGCGTATCCAATCGATAACTTCTCGCCATTGCTATTTTTCTTTGCAATCGTGGCTTTCCCACTCTTTGGTGTTAAGAGTCCTAATATATTTTTTACTAAAGTAGACTTCGCTGCTCCGTTTTCCCCAGTCAAAATGACAAACTGACCTGGTTCCACCGTAAAGCTAATATCTTCAAGTACTGTCTCTTGTTCATATGAGAAAGAAAGATGTTCTACTGAAATATAACTCATGCCTTTCTCCTTTCTAAATCGTAGTGATTCTTTTTTATACAATGGATAGAATAGCATATTGAGTGCACTCCGTCAATGTTTCGCTCTTTGAAGACATATCGTTCGCTTCTATTTAATAAGCAGAGTATACTCTTTTCTGTTCAATAAAAAGGAGGATAACAAATGTCTATCATTATTACTATTTTAACGACCCTCGTTGCGCTCGAATTCGTTTATATTTTCTACTTGGAAACACTCCAAACGACTTCAGAAGCCACAAGTCGCGTCTTCAATATGAGTGTTGAAACATTGAAGAATGCTAATATTACGACGCTCTTTAAAAATCAAGGTGTCTATAACTTGATGATTGCCGTAGGATTAGTCTTTGGATTAATCGTTGGTTCTAAAGAATTGGTTGGATTCTTACTGTTCAATATCATTGCCGTAGCAGTATACGGTGGACTTATTAGCCAAATCAGCATCATCTGGAAACAAGGTGGACTTGCGATTCTAACGTTCATTTTACTACTTATTCTATAATCAATTGAAAAGGATGGACGAAATTCGTCCATCCTCTTTATTTTCTCTTCAAACTAGCAGCAGGTCGTTGCTTTCCCGTAACCAAAAGAAAATTAAATATACGCACCATGATTACGAAGAATCATGCGGATTTTATAATAGCAGTAATGGGGAATAGCATTAAATGCGAAAAAGCTGGAGTAAGGAATAAATTCCTAACTCCAGCTTTGAGGCTTTAAAGGTGAGAGACTTCGGCTCGAACCGGTACCCCATTACAGCGATTATAAACAAATCCGCAAGGATTCGCAGTAATCATACAACTAACTTTTATTGTTTAATTTTCTTTTGGCTATGCAGTGGTTTGGCGAAAATCATACGACCTGCTGCAGTTTGAAGGGCGCTCGTTACGACCACTTCAATCTCTTCATTCATATAATATTGTCCATCTTCCACGACAATCATCGTACCATCATCTAAGTACGCAACCCCTTGTTGGCGCTCCGTTCCCGATTTAACCACCGTCGTCTTCAAGGATTCCCCTGGAATCACAACTGGCTTGATGGCTTGTGCTAACGCATTAATATTAAAGACCGGTACATTTTGGAACTCACTGACTTTATTTAGGTTAAAGTCATTCGTGATAATAATGCCGTCAATCGCCTTCGCCAAGCGAATCAACTTGCGGTCTACTTCATTAATATCGTCATAGTCCCCATCATAAATTTCTACTTTAATATTCTCTTCTTTTTGAAGAGCGTTTAAAATATCTAATCCACGGCGACCTCTCACGCGTTTTAAGCTATCGGCGCTATCGGCGATATATTGTAATTCATTCAGTACGAATACTGGAATCACCAACACCCCTTCGATAAAGCCTGTTTTAGCGATATCGTAAATACGTCCATCAATAATCACGCTTGTATCGAGCAGTTTATATTTTCTGAAGTTGTCTCCTGCTTTACGTTCCAGCACTGGAGAGTCCTCCGTTTTCTTTCTTGTTGCCGTAAATACTTTTAAAATATCTTCACGACGCGTCGTTCCGACATAAAAACCAAGGTACCCGAAGATAATGCTAAGGGCGATTGGTAAAGCTTGAGTAATTGCTGGAATTTGTAAGTTTGTAAATGGCAATCCAACGAGCCATGCGACTAAGAGCCCAATCAGTGCACCAATCATTCCAAAGAGTAAATAGCTCACAGAAAGTTGGCTAACGAGTTTTTCAAGTCTACGAATGCCGGCTAAAATCGGATCCGTCACGAAAAATGAAATAAAGAATAAAATAATGGCACCTAACAAAATATTCGTTACTTGTGATGTTAACCATTCATTCGTAATGTTTAATGCTTGCCATAGACTTGGAAAATACGTTGCACCTAAAGACCCTCCGAGCAATACGAAAATCAGTTGTAATAACTTTCTTCCGTATGCTCGAAATTTTTTAGGTTGTTCCATAATATTTCTCCTTTCTAATTTTCTTTTCCGAAGGCTTTGTAAATAGCTTCTTTGACAGAAGATACTCCAACGACTTCGATATTTTTTGGAAGTTCCCATCCATCTAAATTATTTTTTGGAATAAAGACACGCTTGAATCCGAGCTTTTCGGCTTCGCGAACACGGTCATAGACACGGTTCACTTTACGGATTTCACCAGTCAAGCCAATTTCGCCGATAAAGCAATCGCCCATCTGCGTTTCTTTTTCCTTATAGCTCGAAACGATACTCATAGCAATCGCTAAGTCGACTGCGGGTTCGTTCAGTTTCAAACCACCTGTTGATTTAAAGTAAGCATCTTGGTTTTGTAATAGAAGACCTGCACGTTTCTCAAGTACCGCCATCAAGAGCGCGACACGATTATAGTCCAGACCACTTGTAGTACGGCGTGCATTTCCAAAGGCCGTTGGTGATAGTAAACATTGCACCTCGGTTAAAATTGGTCTAGTTCCTTCAAGAGACACGACGATGGCCGAACCAGTTGCGCCTGCCAGACGTTCTTCTAAGAAGACTTCGGAAGGATTTGTTACTTCGTTCAGCCCTTCTTGATGCATTTCGAAGACACCAATTTCATTCGTTGATCCGAAACGATTTTTCACGGAACGAAGCACGCGGAAACTATGATGTTTATCCCCTTCAAAATAAAGAACGGTATCCACCATATGTTCCAACATACGAGGACCTGCCAAGGCACCCTCTTTGGTCACGTGACCAACGATAAAGATGGCAATCTGATTGAGTTTTGCGAGTCGCATCAACGTTGCTGTCGCTTCACGCACATGAGACACGCTTCCGGCAACCCCGTTAGCCTGAGGATGTGTCATCGTTTGAATCGAGTCGATAATGACATAATCCGGCTTCAACGCTTCTACTTGCGCAACGATATCTTCTAAGTTTGTTTCAGCGTAAATATAAAATCCGTCTGCTTGCATCCCGAGACGCTCCGCACGCATTTTAATTTGAGACGCACTTTCTTCTCCTGAGACATAGAGAACCGTTCCTTGTGTTTGTTGTAATTCACTAGACACTTGTAATAATAAGGTAGATTTCCCAATCCCAGGGTCCCCACCGATTAATACTAAGGATCCTGGCACCACGCCACCACCAAGCACGCGGTCGAGTTCGCTAATCGATGTCTTCACACGGTTCACGCGCTCATACGCCACTTGATCCAGGCGCATTGGTTTGGTCTTATGCACTTCTTCTGAATGTTGCACTAAGGAAGGACGTTTCGCGTTGCTGGTTGTTTCCTTGAACTCCTCCATCGTAGACCAATTGCCGCAGTTTGGGCATTTCCCTAAATATTTTGGTGAATTATATCCACACTCTCTACATACAAAACTTGTCGTTGCTTTTGCCATTTTGGCTCCTTTCTAACGAACGCCAGAAGAACCAAAGCCGCCTGTACGTTCATTCATATCGTTTTCTTCATCCGCATCCGCTTTTAAGAACGGTAGGAAGATTCCTTGGCCGATACGATCGCCTTTTTTAATTTCTTTATCGAATAATCCGAAGTTTAATAATTGGAAGTAAATATGTCCTTCATTGTCAGGGTTGTTGTAGTAGTCGCTATCCACAACGCCTACCCCATTTGGTAAGACAAGGAAGTGTTTTAATGGGTTACTTGAGCGGTTTGCTAGTTGTAAGTACTCATCTTCTTGCATATAAGACTTGATTCCTGTTGGCACAAGCACTGGTTTTAGCACTTTTTGCTCTTTTGCAAGTTCTGCTTCCACTGTTTCTTTATCGGTTGTATAAATCCATTGTTTTAATTGAGTGGCTGCAAATTTAAAAATCATTTTCCAAATGCTTGGTAATACGATATCTTCGGCAGCTTCGAAGTCATATCCTGCTGAATGTTTTGTCGAACGTTTTGGAACATTGATTCCTTTTCCTTCATAAGCAGATACGATTTCAAATCCACGTTTTCTTTCCATTTCATCACCTTTTTCATGTAAGTTTCTAACCTCTATCATAACATTGTTTGCCACGTGTTGCATCCTTCTCAATACATTTTTACTTCTTTATTATAAGTTACGTCCAAATTTTAAAAATAAGGGATACTTTTTGGGCAAAGTGCACAATTTTTACAAGCGTTTTTGTGCAACCTTCCCCTATCTCTTTTCCTCAAAAAAACGTAAACTATTACTGTAAAACAAATTATAGGGGGAAATCCTAATGGTAGAAATGCAATTAAACCATATTTACAAAAAATATGACAACGCGGAAAACTATTCCGTAACAGACTTTAACTTACACATCAAAGATCGCGAATTCATCGTATTCGTAGGACCTTCTGGATGCGGTAAATCAACAACTCTTCGTATGATTGCTGGTCTTGAAGATATTTCTGAAGGGGAATTAAAAATCGGCGACGTTGTAATGAACGACGTAGCTCCAAAAGATCGTGATATCGCGATGGTATTCCAAAACTATGCCCTATATCCTCACATGAGCGTATATGACAACATGGCATTCGGTTTGAAATTACGTAAATACGACAAAGCTGAAATTGACAAACGTGTTAAAAACGCTGCTGAAATCTTAGGCTTAGCTCAATACTTAGAACGTAAACCAGCTGCTTTATCTGGTGGTCAACGTCAACGTGTGGCTTTAGGACGTGCAATCGTTCGTGATGCGAAAGTATTCTTAATGGACGAACCTCTTTCTAACTTAGATGCTAAATTACGTGTTGCGATGCGTGCTGAAATTGCAAAATTACACCGTCGCTTAGAAACAACAACAATTTACGTAACTCACGACCAAACAGAAGCGATGACAATGGCTGACCGTATCGTTATCATGAAAGATGGTATCGTACAACAAATCGGTACTCCACAAGAAGTGTACAACACTCCTAACAACGTATTCGTAGCTGGATTCATTGGATCACCAGCAATGAACTTCTTCAATGTAACATTGCAAGATGGCGTGATTTCAAATGGTAAAGGTTTATCATTACAATTACCTGAAGCGAAGAGAAAACTTCTTGAAGACAAAGGTTACAACGGAAAAGATTTAATCTTCGGTATCCGTCCAGAAGATATCGAAAGTGCTCAAATCGCTATCGATACTTACCCAACATCTTCAGTGAAAGCAGAAGTTGTTGTATCAGAATTACTTGGTGCAGAAACAATGCTTTACACTCGTGTTGACGATACTGAATTCGTATCTAAAGTGGACGCACGTGACTTCCACAACCCAGGCGAAACAGTTGAATTAGCATTCGACTTAAACAAATCTCACTTCTTCGATAAAGAAACTGAGGAAGTTATTCGCTAAGAATACACTATAGAAACTACAAAAGCTGACAGCTCGAATGAGCCGTCAGCTTTTTTCTTTTACAAATTTATTCGTCTACTTCTTGAAACTCACATTCAAAGCGATATTCAAAAAACTTTTCGATGACTGCTTTCAGTTCGTCCGTACTGAGTTTTTGAATAATCTCATCGAAATCAATCGCTTCTAGTTCATCTTCAGTCAGCTTTTGATAAGGCGGTAAATCTGAATATTGTCTTAATTCGTCATAGACGATGAAATCCCCATCGATAAACGATTCGATAAGTCCACGTCTTTGAAGAAGATAAAACAACTCTGGATAACTATCCGCCGTAAAACTATACACCGTCTTATCAGAATAAATACCGCAACAGTGTGTTTGGTTCAGATTTAATTTCACTTTTGTCATCTGATTTCCGCCTCCATTGATTCGCGCTCTATAAAAGTAAGGAGAAGAGGAGATTTGAACTCCCGCGCCGCTTTCACGACCTATCGCATTTCGAGTGCGACCCCTTCAGCCTCTTGGGTACTTCTCCATTATTAACAATAGTATATTCCCTTTTCCTCAACTCCTCAAGATTTTTTCCAAAATTTATAAGAAACTGATAACTTATCCACAGAGTTATCCACATGTACACATGTTCGCTACTAAATTTTGTTTATCCTTCCTCTCTATCCACTATATATTGGTCAATACCCTTTTTTTGTAATATTTCTGTTATATCTTGTTCGCTTGATTTATCCACAATTTTATTCCATTATCCAAAGTTATCCATAACGTCTGGAAACATTGATATAACAAGGTTTTGATAATTCTTGCAATAAACTTATTCACAATTTAACCTTCACCTGTGGATAACTTATTTTCAAAAAAAGCTTATCATATCAATGATTTTAAAAATT
>CALJSD010000205.1 GCA_937976325.1 uncultured Carnobacterium sp. | reverse complement strand
AGAAGGGTCTTCTACTGCTGTGGTAACAACAGAAACAACCACTACTTCAGAACTTCCAAATACTGGAACGAAATCAATGAATATGTTCGTTGCAATCTTATCTGTAGTTATGGGAAGTGTGCTAGTATTATTCAATAAGAAGAAAACTCAAAATTAATAAAAAGTCTATATTGTTACAAGAAGCATATATCAGTATTATTAAAGAAGACGACTATTTATAGTCGCCTTCTTTTCTTTTTCTATTATTTAATAAAAATGAGAGTCTAGTTTAATAACCAAAAACACAAAATATATTATATTTTTGGAATTTTATAGTTTCTTAATATTATTTGCTCAGAATTTTGGATATTTTCATATAAAGTAATCCTTGTTATATCAATGTTTTTGAACGAAAATGCACTCTAGGTGAAAATTTTACATTTTACGAGATATTACACTTGTATTATATTCAGAACGTGTTATAATATGTTCATCAAGAGATATAAAGAAAGGAGAATGGGTATGAGAAAACAACCATGGTCGAACGAAAATAAGACTGAACGGATTAACTTTACGATTGAGCCCTCTTTAAAAGAAGCATTTTTGAAGATCATCTCAACGGACGTATCAACTTATTTCCGGACGGTCATTGAGAATGAAGTCGAAAGTCATCAGAAAAAAGTTGAAAACTGGCCCGACGCAATTAAAACATTATTGCATGGACAGTTTAAGGCGTTCTCCGAGCAAGTCTTCGGAACGTTTAATTACCGAGGACGGAACTATCCATATAAAATATTGGATGTCATGTCAGTCGAACAAGGCCAACCACTTGAAGTCATTGACTACGAGGATGGGTTGGTATATGTAAAAGTGATTGAGGAAATCAATCCAGAAAAATTAGTATATGTAACTATTTAGAAAGAAGGAAATTTAAAATGCCAGTAACAATCTTAATTATCGCCGTAGTATTAATCTTATTAATCATTGCGTTCAAATCAATTCGTATCGTTCAACAAGGACACAAAGCTGCTGTTCAATCATTCGGACGTTATGTTGGAGAATTAGGACCAGGGTTACACTTTGTAACACCAATCATTCGTAACATTGCTTACGTTGTAGATATGCGTCAACGTTCATTAGACTTAGATCCTCAAGAAATCATTACAAAAGACAACGTTAACTTAACAATTGACGCTTCAGCTAAATACCACGTTGATAATCTTGAAGAATACTTATATGGAAACACAAACCCAGAAGGATTATTACTTTTAGATATCCAAAACGAATTACGTGACATTATCGGTACAATGACAATGGCTGAAATCCTTGGTGGTACGAACAAAATCAACACTGATTTAAACCAACGTGTATTCGGTAAAACAGACTCTTACGGGGTTACAATCGACCGTGTAAACATCGGTGAAGTAATTCCTCCACAAAGCATCGTTGAAGCGATGAACAAACAAATCACTGCTGACCGTGAACGTGATGCTGCGTTAATCGCTGCTGACGCTCGTCAAAAAACAGTTGAAATGGATACAAGAACTCAAAACAACAAATTATTAGCAGATGCTCGTGCACATGCTGAAAAAATTGCAATTGACACTCAAGCAACTGTTGCTCAATTAACAGCCATCAACAACGCATTAAACGAATCTAACTTAAATGCGGCAGCATTAGAATACTTAGCAATCGATGCTAAAAAAGCTCTTGCTGAAGGTCCAAACAATACAGTTGTATTAATGGATGGACAAAACAACGCAAAAATCGCTGAAAACATTGCTTCATTAGCATCAGGACGTAAAGTTTGGGACGAAGCAGGTAAATAATCATGAAACAACAAGCTAACAAATCTTTCTTTGGGTTGAAATGGCTTGCGGTACTGATTGCCACATTATTGTTTGTAGGAACTTTTGCCCATGTTTCAACAGTTAATGCTGAAACAGATAAAAGTGACACTTCAACGATGACGATACTAGGGAATTATGAACAAAAAATCGACTTTGTAGAAGGAGAAGATTATAATGCGACGGTAACGGTTAAGTTACAGTTTAACAAACCTGAGTATCCTGAAATCAAAGTTCCAGTTCAAATTAAAAACCTTCCAACAGGAAAGGGTGGTATTCGACTCTTCGTATATCGAGATAAAGATAACAACCTTTTGTTACAAGCATTTGTTGAGACCGCTAAAGATCATAGTGTAATCAATTATCAAATGATTCCTATTGAAGATGGAAAAGTGACAAAAGTGTTTCAATATACTGCCTCTGACAAAGAACGAACAAAATTCTTAGAGGAATTGGCTAGTGCAGAAGACGAGGACGAAGAGGAAGAGGTAGCTACTACATCTGCGAAATCAAATGCCAAGAGTTCGAACGCTAACAATTCAAACTCGAACAAATCAAATCCAAAAGGCTCTGAAAATAAAGATTTCTTTGATAAGATTGAAGATTTCTTTGATCAAATCGATTCTGAGAAAATTGGAGAAGGATTTGGTAAGGGAGTATTCTACATTGCCATTATTCTAGTAGTGTTCTTCGGAATTAAAGGAAAACAAAATAAGGCACGTAAAAATACTCGTAGAGCTAGAACAGGAAATACGCGTACTGCTCAAAGAAATGGGGCGAATGCTCCTGCCGCTAGAGCACAAGGTACAAACACTCCAGTAGTTGCTACAGAAGCTGTACCGCAACGTGTATATCGTCCGCGAAATAAAGTTTCAGATCCAAAACTTCGCTCACAAGCGAAAAAACAAGCGCTACAATCGGCTTCAAGTCGTTCAAATTCATCAAGAGAAGTGTATGTGGATACTCATGCTACAAGACCGGTTTCTTACCGTCCAGCATCAAAAGAAAAATCACATACATTACCACGAGTGCTTTCAAGCAAAACACTCCCTCGTACTTTGAAAACACCGCGCTTAAAATAACATTGCAGATGCACCTAATCTCACTCGTGAGGTTAGGTGTTTTTTGTAGAATACCGTGAAGCATTTGCACACGAGGCACTATCGGAGTATGCTAAGTGAGAAGGGTGGAATTTATATGACGAAATTAGATGAATTAATCAAAAAAATTGAAGCAGATCCTCAAAATGCAGAATATACAAAAGAAGGGATTGCTCCCTTATTTTCTGCACCACGCAAAGCCAAAATATTGATTGTAGGGCAAGCTCCTGGAATTAAAGCGCAAGAAAGTCGTCTGTTTTGGAATGACCAAAGTGGAGATAACCTTAGAAGCTGGATGGGCGTAACTCGCGATTTCTTCTATCAATCCGATTTGTTTGCGATTGTGCCGATGGATTACTATTATCCAGGGAAAGGCAAATCTGGCGACCTTCCACCGCGTAAAGGTTTTGCCGACAAATGGCATGAAGAAACGTTAGCCTTAATGCCAGATATTGAACTCATTGTTTTAGTTGGAAAATATGCGCAAGATTATTATTTAAAAGATACAAAGAAGAAAAACTTAACGGAAACAGTGAAGGCGTATAAAGAGTACTTACCTAAGATGTTTCCGCTCGTACATCCGTCACCTCTAAACCGTAGATGGATGGCCAAAAATCCATGGTTTGAAAAAGAAGTCTTACCTGAATTTCAAAAGAGAGTTCAGGAAATCATTAAAGGGGCGAAGTAATGAGAACTGAATTATATCCAGAAATTGAAATCTACAAAGAACACATGATTCCAGTGAGTAAGTTGCATACGATTTATGTCGAAGAGTCAGGAAATCCTCTAGGTCATCCAGTCGTTGTGTTACACGGTGGACCAGGGGGAGCATCCTCTCCTGCAAATCGTCAATTCTTTGATCCGGAATTCTATCGCATCATCCAATTCGACCAACGTGGGTGTGGAAAGAGTACACCGTTTGCGTCACTAGAAGAGAATACGACGCATGATTTAGTAGAAGATATGGAGAAAATCCGGACTGCATTAGGCATTGAAAAATGGCTCGTCTTTGGGGGTAGCTGGGGGACAACGCTAGCTTTACATTACACGATTGCTCACCGTGAACGCGTCGTAGGATTAATGCTTCGTGGCATCTTCCTTGGCCGTCAAAGCGATGTCGATTGGTTATATCAAGATGGGGCGTCTCATTTTTATCCAGAGAACTTTGAGAAGTTTAAAGCGCCAATCCCGGTTGAAGAACAAGGAGAGTTAGTCAATGCGTACTACAAACGTCTGACTTCAGAAGATGAATCGATTTGTTTAGAGGCAGCGCGTGCGTGGGCAGAGTGGGAACATGGGCTCGTGAAGCTAATTCCGTATGATCCGATTGTCTGGGATGAAGCAGGAATTCGCGGGGCGCTAACGATTGCACGTATGGAATGCCATTTCTTCTACCATCATTGTTTTGTAGAAGATGATAATTACATCTTGAACCGTGCAGATGAGTTCGAAGGAATTCCAATGCATATCGTTCATGGACGTTATGATGTGGATTGCTTACCAAGCGCAGCATTTGAACTCGCTCAAGCAGTCGATGGCGCAGAACTTATCTTTGCGCAGGCTGCAGGACATACCGCGATGGAACCAGCAACCATTGAAGCGTTAGTTGGCTTTAGTGAGAAATGCAAAAACTATTTTAAATAAAAAGAAAGGCTCGCAGAATTTTTCTGCGGGCCTATTTATGTGTTTAGATTTTTTCAAGAAGCATTGCGGCAATGCGCTCTACATCACGGTTACTGCCGCGAAGTTCAAATTCATCAAGCACTGGGAATCCAAAGCGTTCTGAATATTGACGAGCAGTGAGGCAGAATTGTTTGTTGAAGTTACGATTTCCGCTGCCAATTACGCCAAAGCAATGTGCGTAATTATGTTCATAGGCTAAGAAATCACCAAGTGGATTCGTTAAGACTTCGACGTCTCCGTTATCCACGCCGTTTCCACCTTCTAAGTAAGTTGGAAGAAAGGCAACGAATGGTTTACCTACTTTGAAGTAGTCTTCTTTACCTTTAACAAGGTCTTTAACATTCGTTAGTGTCACGTTCAAAGAGGGTTCCAAAAAGCGTAAATGGTCTTTTAAACGAGTGACAAAGTTATGTGTATTTCCGGTTAAACTAATATAAATAATGGGTAATTCTTTCGACATTGAGCGACCTCCTGAAAGACATTTTACTGTCTATAAGTATACCGCACTTTCTCAAATCCTTCTAGAGGGTGTTTTTAAACTTTTAAAAATCGTGAAAATCGGCTATAATACTTGAGAATAAACACGAAGGAGATACTCATGTCACACTTAAAAGAAGAAGTACAATCTCGCAAGACCTTTGCGATTATTTCCCACCCGGATGCTGGGAAAACAACGATTACAGAACAATTACTCTTATACGGGGGTGCGATTCGTCAAGCCGGTACCGTAAAAGGGAAGAAAACAGGGAAGTTTGCTAAATCTGACTGGATGGAAATCGAAAAACAACGTGGGATTTCTGTTACGAGTTCAGTAATGCAAGTGGAATACGATGGCAATCATATTAATATCGTGGACACACCAGGGCACGAAGACTTCTCAGAAGATACGTACCGTACATTAATGGCCGTGGATAGTGCCGTGATGGTCATCGACAGTGCCAAAGGGATTGAGCCGCAAACGAAGAAATTATTCGAAGTTTGTAGTATGCGTGGAATTCCAATCTTTACATTCATCAACAAATTAGACCGTGATGGACGTGAACCGCTAGAATTAATCGCAGAACTAGAAGAAGTATTAGGCATTGATGCTTATCCAATGAACTGGCCAATGGGGATGGGAAAAACATTCCTAGGGTTATATGACATTTACAACAAACGTGTAGAATTGATGCATCCAGAAGAAAATGATGATAATGACTTCTTACCATTGAACGAAGATGGTGAAGTGGATGGTGACTATGCGTTCAAACAATCTACGCTTTATAGCCAAGCTATCGAAGATGCTCAACTTCTATTAGAAGCAGGAAATGCGTTTGATGAAGAGAAGATTGCGGCTGGTAAATTAACGCCTGTATTCTTCGGTTCAGCCTTAACAGGATTTGGGGTTCAAACATTCTTAGATGCATTCGTTGATTTTGCGCCAAGTCCATCTGCTAAGAAAACTGAGTCTGGGGAACTGGTAGATCCACTTCAAGAGCAATTCACTGGATTCATCTTCAAGATTCAAGCAAACATGAACCCAGCTCACCGCGACCGTATCGCATTTGTACGTATCTGTTCAGGAGAATTTACTCCAGGGATGGATATTACCGTGAACCGTTCGCAAAAGAAAATGAAATTATCACATACAACGCAATTCATGGCCGATAGTCGTGAAACAGTTAAAGCAGCCGTAGCAGGGGATATCATCGGACTCTACGATACAGGGAACTTCCAAATCGGGGATACGATTTATTCAGGAAAAACGCCTGTTCAGTTCGAACCACTCCCACAATTTACGCCTGAAATCTTTAATAAAGTTGCTGCGAAAAACGTGATGAAGCAAAAATCATTCCATAAAGGAATCGAGCAGTTAGTACAAGAAGGAGCTATCCAATTGTACAAGACATACCATACAGGCGAATATATCCTTGGTGCGGTTGGTCAACTACAATTTGAAGTGTTCCAATACCGCCTGTTAAATGAATACAACGCTGAAGTCGTTATGACTCCAATTGGAAGCAAGATTGCTCGTTGGATTGACGAAGAACAACTGGATCCAAATATGTCATCAAGCCGTAACTTATTATGTCGCGACCGATTTGACCAACCAGTCTTCTTATTCGAAAACCAATTTGCCTTAAACTGGTTCAAAGATAAACATCCAGAAGTCGAATTAAAAGCATTATTCTAAAAGCAACAATAAAAGCCTCTCTAATCCAAGTGATTAGAGAGGCTTTTCGCGTTTTTGATTAAGCTTCGTATCCCATTAAGATTCCGCCTTGTTCTGCATAGTAGCTGCAGACACCGCTTGTATGGATGCTTGATACATCCGCGCCTGGGAATTCGCTATGAACGGCTGCTTGAATTAAGCCGCAGATTTCTGGGTTACTGCAGTGGCTAATAACCACGCGACCACCCTTGTAGCCATTCTTCTTCATTTCAGCCCAAATTGCTTGAACAGCTTTCTTTTGACCTTTTGCTTTGTGAAGAAGGTTTAAGGTTCCTTCTGGAGATGCGTTACCGACTAAGCGGATATTAAGCATTCCGATAACGGCACCGACTAATTTATTTAAACGCCCATTTTTCACTAAGTTATCGACACGAGCGAGTGCGAATAATAGTTTTGTGCTTGCTAAATAGTCTTTTAACGCGGATACAACTTCTTCAAATGAAAGACCTTGTGCAATGAGTTCGTTCGCTTTTTGTACGAAAAGAACCATTTCACCGCTGGCTGAAAGGCTATCGAACACTTCGATATTTGTTTCAGGAGCTTCTTCTAATAGCATGTTTTTTGCGAGTTGCGCACTGTTTTGGCTTCCTGACAAGCCACCTGTAATCGTAATGGCGATGACATTTTCTGCACCTTTATAAGCTTCAAGGAATGCATCTGGGCTAGGGCAGGCTGAAGCTGTTTGGTCTTTCGTTTGATACATTTCAATCATCATAGCATCGATATCTAAAGAGGCATCATCTGTATAGTGTTTGTCACCTACTTGAACTGTTAGAGGTACGTTAATGTATTGTGTATCTGGGGCAAGATTCTCGATTTCGCGTAAATCACAACCAGAATCTGCGATAATTTTCCATTTCATCATGGGTTCTCCTTTAAATGTTTATTCTGTTCAAGAGTAATATACTTTGATGTTCAAAATAAGTCAAATAATCTACTGCTAAGCCGTCGTTTTAGTAGCATTTTAGCGCTTTCTGTAATATTGTAGAAGTGTAAAAATAAAAATAAAAGGAGGAGTTTTATGACTCAAACTATTTCTTTCGGATATGGTTCAAAACCAGCTCAATTTATGGCGAATAAACTAAACCGTCACGGTGTCATTGCAGGGGCTACAGGTACAGGTAAAACTGTAACGTTAAAAGTATTAGCGGAGCAATTAAGTGAAGCAGGAGTTCCAGTATTCTTATCAGATATTAAAGGGGACTTAGCAAGCCTTGCTGAAAAAGGTGAAGTGACTGAGAAAATTGCAGAGCGCTTGGCAAAAGTTCATGTAGAAGACTTCGAACCAAGCTCATATCCTGTTGCTTTCTGGGATGTCTTTGGGGAAAACGGAATTAACATCCGTACAACAATCTCAGAAATGGGACCAATCTTATTAGCACAATTATTAGGTTTAAACGAAACTCAAGAAGGGATTTTAAACATTGCGTTTAAAGTAGCCGATGACCAAGGATTATTGTTAATCGACATTAAAGACTTACGTGCAATGTTAAATTACGTAGGCGCACATGCTGGGGAATTACGTAACTTATACGGTAATATCGCACAACAATCAATCGGCTCTATTTTACGTAGCTTACTCGTATTAGAACAACAAGGTGGAGATCAATTCTTTGGCGAACCAGCATTTGAAATCAATGATTTATTCAAACAAGATCAAAATGGCCGTGGAGTTATCAATATTTTAGCGTCTGAAAAATTATTCCAAACACCAAAATTATACGCAACATTCTTATTATGGTTCTTATCAGAATTATACGAAAACTTACCAGAAGTTGGGGATTTAGATAAACCGAAATTAGTCTTCTTCTTCGATGAAGCTCACGTATTATTCGGCCAAAGCAATGCTGCGGTTCAAGAGAAAATCGAATTAATCGTTCGTTTAATCCGTTCTAAAGGAATTAGTATTTTCTTTGTAACACAAAATCCAACGGATATTCCAAATGCTATCGCGAGCCAATTAGGGAACCGCGTGCAACACGGATTACGCGCGTTCACTCCAGCTGAACAAAAGAACGTAAAAGCAGTTGCCGAAACTTTCCGTCAAGAAGATGGACAAGATTTAGTAACAGTGATTACGAACCTTAAAGTGGGGGATGCAGTTGTTTCAACACTTCAAGAAGATGGTTCTCCAAGCTTTGCAGAAGTAGTTTCAATTTATCCTCCTAAGAGTAAATTAGAAGCAGGCGATCCACTTGTTCGTCAACAACTCATCAATCAATCAGCATTCTACGATAAATACGCAGAAATGTTTGACCGTGAATCTGCTCATGAACAATTAGCAGCGTTAGATGAACAATTCAAACAAGAAAAAGAAGCTGAACTTGCGCAAAAAGAAGCAGAAAAACAAGCAGAATTAGAGTGTAAAGAGGCTGAAAAACAAGAAGCTCTTGCACAAAAAGAAGCTGAAAGACAAGCAAAATTAGAAGAAAAAGAACGCGAACGTGAACAAAAAGAATTGGAACGTCAAGCGCGTCAAGCCGCTACAAAACGCGGAGATTCAGCAATGGACCGCTTCACTAAGAACGTTATGTCAAGTGTGGGTCGTGAAGTTGGCCGCGTAATTACACGTGGAGTTATGGGCTTATTCAAAAAATAAGAGGAGGCCAAAAGAATGGCAAATGTCGTTGTATTTTTCGCGCAAGGATTTGAAGAAATCGAAGGCCTTGCAACGGTTGATATTTTAAGAAGAGCAGGTCACACAGTGCATACAGTAGGGCTTGGAAGTGAAGTCATCACTGGAAGTCATCATATTCCGGTAAAAATGGATGATGTCCTTGATACATTTTACTGGGCAGATATCGATGCACTCGTGCTACCAGGTGGTCTTCCAGGAGCGACTCATTTAAGAGATGATGAATTTCTTATTAAGAAACTAAAAGAGTATTCTAAAAAAGGAAAAATTATCGCAGCGATTTGTGCAGCCCCAATTGCATTGCATCGTGCAGGATTGCTCAAAGGAAAGAAATATACTTGCTACCCTGGAGTAGAAAAAGACATCAATCAAGGAACGTATACAGGACAGCTTGTGGAAACAGATGGAAAACTCATTACGGGATGTGGACCCGCTGCAACATTTGAATTTGCCTATACGATTGCAGAAGCGCTAGGTACTGACACAAGTGCTCTTCGCGAAGGAATGCAATATAACAAACTTCTCAAAAAATAAAATTGGCATGAAGACTCGTCTCGATAGGGGCGGGTCTTCTTTTGTTACAAAAATGTTACAATATTACAAATTTGTTAACTCAAACACTTGCATTTTACCCGGAAATTTGAGAAAATAATTAGTGACCATATAAAAACTAAGTACATAGAAATCAGGTAATAGTATGCATAAAGATGAATTAAAGGAAGTTGTTGGTCAACTTCGTAAAAAAGGAGTCAGAATTACTCCTCAACGTGTTGCAATGCTTGAGTTTTTAGCAAGTGTACACACGCATCCAACGGCTGAAGAAATCTTCAAGGCGTTGACAAAAGACGATCCACAAGTCAGTGTGGCAACTGTATATAATAACTTAAATCTATTTATCAAAGAAGGCGTCGTAAAAGAATTGACGTATGGGGATAGCGCGAGTCGCTATGACTTTGATTTAGGACAACATTATCACGCCGTATGCGACGTGTGTGGGAAAGTGGTGGACCTTTATTACCCAGTACTCGAAGACGTTGAAAAAGCTGCAGAACAGCTAACAGGATTTAAAGTAAGAGGGCATCGTATGGAAGTGTACGGAGTGTGCCCAGAGTGTCAAAAGAAGCAAAAATAGTATTCGATTAAGGGGTATAGGAGTATGGAGAAGGTCATTCAACGAAGAGCCAAAAGTGGCAAAAATGAACACTCAAAAAAGGAAAATAAATATACTCAAGCTCCAGAAGACTTCGAAGAAACAGAAGTCGTAGAAGAGGAAACTTTTGAGGAGCTGGAAGAAAAAGAACTCTTTGGTGGGAAAAAGCCTAAGAAGAAAAGACCTAAGAAAAAAATGAATAAAACGATTTTCTGGGTTATTGGGATTTTAACTTTTCTTATTTTGGTTTTTGAATTATTAACGATTCACAGCATTATGGCAAATCAGTTCAATGAAGAAGAATATAAGCGCATTATTCAAGTGGAACAAGAAGATGCCAAGAAATACAATGAGAACTTAACGGTGAAAGACGATACGCAAGGCAAAGTAGAAGTGCAGGAGTTAATTCCAACAGATGCTTCAGGAAATCCTATTGAAGCCATTGCGACTCAAATGGACGCATTGAAACAAGACGTTCTTGAAAAGTATGCAGGCGCTACTAAGAAGACACTTATCTTCTTCAAGGCGTATCAAACAAAAATCATCTCAAACGTGAACGATATTCACTACTATGTGTCTGTTTATCAACAAAAAGACAGTGGTTTTGAACAATTAGAGTTTAAAGAGCTCTCACATCAATTAGTATTTGCGGATACATTACAACCGTTTGAGATTGCAAAATTATTCAACAATGAATTAGCAGTATCTAATTTCTTTGTGAAGAAGGCTTTAGATGAAGGAAAAGCAAATGGCCTATCAGATGAGCAAACTGCTAAAGTCACTGCGCAATTTATGGACGGAAACTGGAAGAAGTTAGATGCTTCGATTATCCAAAATGGTATCCGTGTAAAATATAAAGACGCTAATGACCAAGATGCAGAATGGTCAGTACCATTTACTGAGTTATTTGCATTCATGAACGAAAACATGATTCCTGAAACGGAAAAAGATCATTACGAAGCGTACCTAGCGACTGTAAAAGATAAACTAGGGAAGAAGAGAATTGCACTATCCTTTGACGATGGCCCACGTGCAGAAACGACACCAAAAGTGTTAGAAATCTTGAAGAAATATAACGCCCATGCAACGTTCTATATCGTAGGAAGCCACGTAGAGGGCAATGAAGCTCTCGTGCAACAAGTTGTAGCAGAAGGCCATGAACTCGGAGATCACAGTTACAGCCATCCTCAATTAACCAAGAAAACAGCTGATGAAGTCTATAAAGAAGTGCATACCACTTCAGATTTAATCGCAAAAGCAACAGGAGGTCTAAGACCAATGAGTCTTCGTCCACCATATGGAGCTTTTGACAAGATGGTAGCCGAACAAGCAGGTATTGCCATTGTAAACTGGTCAATTGATTCATATGACTGGAAATATAGAGATGCAGCCAAAACGATTGAGCGCGTTAAAGAAACGGCTCATAACGGCGGAATCTTATTAATGCATGATATTCATGAAGAGTCGGTAGAAGCCTTACCAACTATCATTGAGTATCTTCAAGGGGAAGGATACGAATTAGTAACGGTCACAGAGTTAATGGGAGATCAACCATTACAACCAAATCACGTATACTTTGACCGAGTAGAACATAAACAAATTCAGTAAGAACACTTGCATTTTTACTCAAAATAAGGTACATTAATGAAGTGCTTAAAGCACAGACCTTTTACAGAGTTTTGCGAATCACCAACGCTTTACTCAGTACAAGGCATAAATTAAAAGAAAGAGGTGTTTAGAAATGGCAATTTCTAAAGAAAAGAAAAACGAAATCATCAAAGAGTATGCATTACACGAAGGAGACACTGGTTCACCAGAAGTACAAATCGCTGTATTAACTTACGAAATCAACCACTTAAATGACCACATCCGTGTTCATAAAAAAGACTTCCACTCAAACCGTGGATTAATGAAAAAAGTTGGTCACCGTCGTAACTTATTAGCATACTTACGTAACAAAGATGTTCAACGTTACCGTGAATTAATCAACCGTTTAGGATTACGTCGTTAATTTTAAGCCAATTGAGAACTCCCAGGCATTCGTGCTTGGGAGTTTTTTGTTGAGTGGAAAGCTTATAGCGCTTAAACGATAAGTATATAAACTATACCTCGACATGAAGAAACACATACAAGAAGGCACAAGATCCGCTAGTAGAGTCTTGTGCCTTCTTTTATTTGATTTATAGTTCTTTAATCGAATGTGAAACGATTTGACGATAACACATCATATTCTTACTATTATTCGATTTAATGACATTACGTAAGATTTTAAATGCAGACCGTCCTAATTCGAGCGTATGCACGTCTACATAAGCTTCTATTTGAACAGAAGTTCGTACAGAGTCAAAAGTGATACTTGGCATTTGAATGTGTTTCTCGTTTAAATAACGCAAAGCTCCTTCTGCAAAGAGGGAGTCAGCTGTTACGAGGCCATCAATCGTTCCGGCTTCTAAAAGCTCTTTAATCGTCTCGTATCCACGCTCAATTGTAAATTCATCTACTTGAGCAATGAGTTTTTCATCAACTTTGAGATTGTATTCCCGTAAAGCTTTTTTATAGCCATTGAGACGTTCTCTGGATACGAAAAGTTGGTCGCGACCACCGATAAACGCAATCGATGTTGCGCCTTTATTGATGATATATTCAGTAGCATCAAATCCGGCTTTTTCATTGTTATTATCGACAAATGAAATAAGAGGGGAAAGTGTCTTACCGATAATCACCGCTGGAAATTCTTGTTCAATCGCAAAGTTCACAAGAGGGTCTTCTAATTCCCCGTATAGGAAGATTAAACCGTCCACTCGACGACCTAAAATGGTATCTTTTAAAATTGCTAAACGCTGATGGTTATCTTGCCCTGTACATAATTGAATCGAGTACTGATGATCTGCTGCAATTTGAGCAATCCCTCGAATAACTTCCGGGAAGAATGAGTTTTGATAAAACGCATCAGAGTCTTCTGGGAGAACTACACCAATGACATTCGTTTTATTACTAGCTAAGCTACGAGCATTGACGTTTGGGTGATAGTTTAATGTTTCCATCGCCTGACGTACTTTCTTCTTTGTTGCGTCGCTGATGCTTGATTTATCTTGCAATACGCGCGTCACAGTTGAAGGGGAGACCCCTGCGAGTTTAGCCACGTCTTTAATCGTGGATGCCATCTGTATTCCTCCTTTCTTGTAATAAATGATTTCTAAAAGAAAACACTGGATACGAACTTACAAAAATCCATATCCAGTGCCAAAATGGTTCTAAGATTTAATCGCTCCGTCAACCATACCTTTCATGATATGTTTTTGTGCGAGAATGAATAGGATAATAACTGGTAACATAATGAGTAATGTTGAAGTTAAGATCATATCCCATTGTTTTGTAAATGAACCGGCGAAGTTTGAAACCGCGATTGGTAATGTTTGAATCGCATTTCCTTTACCAAGTAATAGAAGTGGTAATAGGAAGTCGTTCCAAATCCAGATACCGTTCAAGATTAAGATTGTAACGTAGATTGGTTTTAAGATTGGAAGAACTACATAGAAGAATGTTTGCATTTTGTTACATCCGTCTAATTCAGCAGCTTCTTCGATTTCTAAAGGAACACCTTTAATGAATCCATGGAACATGAATACTGAAAGTGACATACCAAAACCAGTGTACGCTAGGATAATCCCTGGATAAGAACGTAATAAGCTGAATCCGAAGATTGGCATTGTAATGGCATCACTTAAGATTTTGAACCAAGTGACTAAAGGATACATTACAACTTGGAAAGGAATTACCATTGAAGCTACGAAGATGAAGAAGATCACTAATGAAGCTTTAGAACGGTAACGAACTAATCCCCATGCAGCAAGAGCAGAGAATAAAGTGATTGTGAATAGTGAAATCACTGTAATAATCGTTGATGCTAAGAATGATGAAGGATAGTTAATCGATGGGTTATTCCAAATTGTCACAATGTTTGTCCAAAGTTGTCCGAAACTTGCAGGAAGTGCAAGTGGGTCAGCTAAGATATCAGCAGAACTTTTCGCAGAGTTGATCACTAAAAGAACGATTGGACTCAAGAAAAGTAAGAATAGGAGTAATCCTAAAATTTCGAGAAGTAAGATTCCGAATTTTTGTTTTTTCATTATAAGTCAATCTCCTTTCGTTTAGTGATAGATGTTTGAATTAAGCTGATGACTACTAAGATGAAGAATAAGATAACGGCACGAGCTTGACCTTGAGCCATTAAGTTGTCCCCTGAAGCAGTGTTGTAGATGTTCATTGTGATGAACTCTGTACTTTGGATGGCTTTATCATGCCATAGTAGTGAAGGTCCACCACCTGTTAATGAGAAGTTCACATCGAAAATCTTGAATGAGTTTGTAATCGTCAAGAAGAGCGATACAGTGAACGCTGGCATTACCATTGGGATGATAATGTGACGTAGACGTTGCCATGCATTTGCACCGTCAAGTGAAGCAGATTCTACAAGACTTGAAGGTACGTTTTGTAGGGCTGCAAAGTAAATCATCATGATATAACCTGCATATTGCCATGTGTTTGTGATAATTAACGCAGTAACGGCTAATTTCACATCTCCAAGGAATAGGTTATTGATTAAAAAGTCGCTTCCAATCATTTGACCTAAAGCAGGGAATACTGAGTTATAAATGAATTGCCAAATGTAACCTAGTACAAGACCCCCGATTAAGTTTGGAATGAAGAATCCAGCACGGAAGATGTCTTTAAGCTTAATTTTACTTGAAACAAGTAGGGCTAAGCCGAATGATACAATGTTAATCACGATTACGTTAAATAATGCGAAGATAACAGTGATCATTAAAGAGTATTGGAAACGTGTGTCTGCTAAACTGTCTGTAAAGTTTTTAAGTCCCACAAATTGTAAGTTTGTTTGTGTAACGCTCTTCCAGTCAGTTAGCGAATAGTAGAACCCTAAGAAGAAAGGCACGATAATAACAATTGCAAAGATGATAAATGCAGGTAACACTAAGCGGTAAAAATTGCGTTTTGCACGAGCTTCTCTGCTTAAAGCTTTCTTTTTCTTAGACATATAAGAGTTCCTCCTTTATTAAAATTAAGCGGTGAGGGTAGTCACCAGTTTGGTTCTATTGTAGCACATAACCCACAGTCACTAAAAGTGGCTGTGGGCCCCATGCAAACAATATTAATGATTATTTTTTAAGTAAGCTAGGCACTTCTTTGATTTGATTAGTAATCAATTCTTCGAATTTAGCTTTGTCAATTTGACCTTGAGCATATTGTCCATAGATTGGTCCTAATTTGTTCATTAAGAAGTTATCAGGCATGAAGTATGGGTTATCAAATGAGTAAACAGGTTTCTTCGCGCTAATCCATTCAGCTAAGAAACGAGATAATGGAGCTGATGGTTTCTCAGTTGTGTTAGAGAATGGAGAAATCATGTTAGCTTTGTTTACGATGTAGTCTTGACCTTCTTTAGTATCAGCTAAGTCGTTGAAGAATTTGTTGATGTATTCTAAAGCTTTAGTGTCTTTGTTAACTACGTAGTAAGATGGAGCACCGATGAATAATCCGTCAGCGTTTTTATCTTTACCAAGAGTTTGATAAGGAATGAATCCCATTTCGAAGTTAGCGTTTAATTGTTTTAGGTTAGGGTCTTTCCAGTTACCTTGGTGTAAGAATGCTGCTTTACCACTAGCAAAT
>CALJSD010000204.1 GCA_937976325.1 uncultured Carnobacterium sp. | reverse complement strand
GATCCACAACTTTAATTGTTAGTGGGTTAGCTGAATCTGTGCTATCTCCCACTACAATCGTCTTAGCAGGGTCACGATAAACATTCGCAATAATCTTTCCTGAGTTACCAGGAGCGCTTGTAACCGTAAATTCACGGACAATTTTTGCAATGGCTGTATCTTTAAAGCGTGAATTTGACAAATTAGTACTTGTCACTGTCATTGTTTTACCAATTTCAAGCGCAACCCACGCATCATCTGTATCAGAATATGGATTTGTTGTTGTCAGATACTCGTCTTTTACTTTGTCACCATCAAATCGAGCTAAATAGTCTGATTGGTTTAATGCGTCTACACCTGCTTGTGTTAGATAGTTGACATCTCCACTCACAACCGTATGCGCATCTGGTTCTGTTTTTAACGTTAATTCTTGTAATGTATTAATAACGCCGGCATCTGTACCGTTCGCAATTTGCTTTTGGTATTCTTCGTATGCAGCTTTCTTTTCGTCGTATTGAGCTTTTTTAATATTGTACTCTTTTAAATCTTCGTCGTATTGTTTCTTCTCTTCAGCATATTTTGCTTTATCTTCTTTATACTTATTCGTTACTTGTTCAATCTCAGCTGCTTTTTCCTCTTGCGCTGCTTTCACTTGTTCTTCATTTAAATTCGTAATCGTTTCTGAACTTTCATTAACGGTTACACCTTCTGTATTTGCATTGTCGATGGCTGTCTTCAACGCATCTGAATTTTCAATAGCTTTAGTTGTTGTCGCGAGAGTTTCCTCTGCAGCAACCACTTCATCTGCCGAAACCGTATCCGCTGTGAAAACACTGCTTACAAACAAGAACACACTAGCTGTTGCTACAAAGCCACATAACCCAAATGCTTTTGACTTTTTATATCCTACTCTTGTCGATTGATGATTAAACATAAATTTTCCCCTTTAACGAAATAATTGACTTAATCATACACCTGAAACAATTTATTTTCAACTCTTTTTCATCACTTTTCCTTAGTTTTCACAAATTCTTCTTAATCCACCTTAAGCCTCTCTACCACAACAAAAAAGCCGTATGGCATTGCCATACGACTTTAATCATTTAAATTATTTTTTCTTTTTAGAAACAGCTAAACCAAGACCAGCAAATAATGTTGCTAAACCAGTTGTGATCGCAGTTGTTGCAACCCCAGTATTTGGTAATTCTTTTTGTTTTGGCTCTTCTGGAGTACCAGTTGTTGCTTCTTCAGTTGTTGTTGGTTGAGAAATCTTCTTGTACCAGTGGATACGATTTCCTTCACGGTCTTTTTCTGTTTTAACAAATTCATATCCATCGATATCAGCTGGATCTTTCCAACCTTTGTCAGTAGCTTTAATTGATTCCTTTGTATCAATATCTTTGTACTCAGTCACAAGTGTATCAAGTACTAATTGTGCGCTTGTAGAGTCACTAATAATACGGTAAATGTAAATTCCCTTAGCGTTTTGACCATCGATAGTCGCTGTAGCAACAGTTGAAACGTCATATTGCATTTTTTCGATATCAATCTTAGATTTGTCGATGATATTCACACGATCTTTACCGATACGGAAGAATACTCCTAATTCCTTTGGAACATCTCCTGAAATCATTTCAAGCGTGATTTTCTCAGCTGTAATAGAAGTAACTTTGAATGTTGGCTCTACACCAGTTGGAAAGATATAAGCTCCATATTGGTTCACGTCATATGAACTATATACTGGTAAGATAAAGCTAGATTTAAATGTATCTCCAACTTTAAGTGCAGTATCACCACTTGTTTTCCACTCAATTCCTGAAGCATCGTTGAATTCAAGTTCAACAGTTGAACCAACCTTCATTCCTTCTCTTCCACGAACTTGGATTTCTGAACTTGTTTCATATGAACCATCTTCGTTGAACTTAATCGTATTACCTGAAGGTGGCATGTGAATTGAATTTGTTTCTGTCGCAAATTTCTCAACTTTTGGAATATCCACTGTACTTGTGACAGAAGAATCTCCCACTTTAATCACTTGGTTTAAAGTGTAGTCTTTGTTCGCGATAACCGCACCGTTATAAGCATTTTCTGATTTAATTTGGAATTGTGCTTGTTTCAACACATCCGGTTTTACTGCTTCAACGGCTTTAGTAAATGTAATTTTTAATGTAATACGTGTTGATTCTAATTCAGCTTGCTCCATTTGAGCTTTATCGTTCGAACCTTGACGAGCTTTATTTACATTTTCAAATGAAACAACCGAAATTGTACCAATTTTCTTTCCTTCATAAATAACATCTTTACCGTCTAATGAATTTAACACCGCAACGTTTTCTAATGTAATCGTTACATAGTCGCCTTCTTTCACGTCATCATCTGTTAGTGAAACGGCGATATCTACGTCAGTGTAGTATTCATAATATTTAATATCATGATTTTTAATAGTTCCAGTTACTTTGGCATTTGCTTCTTTAGCAGCACGCGTTGGAGCCGCAGTAGTTGCTTCTGTTGTAGCTTCAGTCGTTGCAGTAGTCGCTTCTGTTGATGCTTCTGTTGTCGCTGCAGCAGCTGTAGTTGCTTCTGTAGTCGTTGTTGCATCTTCAGCAAAAACTGATTTATTTGCTTGGAATGCTGTTAATAAAACACCACAAGACGAGATTGCTAAAACAAGTTTTCCAATTTTACGAATTGATTGCTCTTTTTTCATCCAATCTTTCCTCCATAAACACTTTAGTTAGAATCATTTTACTATAAGTTTGTACAAATTACAACTAAATAATTCACAATTAATTCGAAAAGTATTTTCATAATTTTCATTTGTTTCCAAAAAAAGAACAGTAGCTTGATACTACTGCTCTACTCCATGTTGAACTTTATTTTTAAACATATAATACGCAATCATGAGGGGTACCATCGATCCAAACCATGCCATCGGGTTCGCCACCGTTGCCCCAACGAATCCATACATATTTGATAGAACGACCGCTGCTACAGAACGCATGATAAGTTCCATAATTCCAGCCAAGGTCGGTGTGAAAGTTTTCCCTACGCCTTGTAAAGTGTAACGATAAATAAAGAGTAATGAAAGGAAACTATATGTTGTCCCGTTTGTAAGGAAGAATAGTCGCCCTAATTCAACGACCTCCTCATGACCTTCTCCAACGAAAGCGCGAATAAGAATCGGGCTAAAGAGATTTAAAATAATCCCAATTCCAATCGCAAATGTTAAAGATAACTTGATACATTCACGCACGCCAAGCCAAATACGATCATATTTCTTTGCACCATAGTTTTGCGCAGAATACGTCGCCATCGTTACCCCGAATGACATCATCGGAAGAATCGCTAACTGGTCAATCTTTTGCGCTGCCGTATGCGCCGCAACCGAAGTCGGTCCTAATTGATTCAATGCGATTTGAACCATAATTGTTCCAACGGCAATAATCGATGCTTGAAATGCCATCGGAAATGAAATACGACAATGTTCTCTAATATTTTGCTTTGTCGCTACAAGGTCAACTTTTGTTAATCTTAATACTGGAATTTTCTTCCAAATATAAACCACGCAGGCTACTGCTGAGAAGATTTGCGAAAGAACCGTTGCGTACCCTGCTCCTTCAACTCCCATTCCAAAGACTGCAATGAAGAGAATATCCAGAATGATATTCATCACACAAGCCATTACAAGGAAATACAATGGTGTTTTTGCATCCCCGATAGAACGGAAAATGTTGGATAGTAAATTATAGGCCATCGACGAGAAAATCCCACCGAAAATAACGATTAAATAATCATAGGCCCCATCAATAATCTCGGATGGTGTCTGCATGATTTCCAGAATTTGACGACAGAAAATCATACTCAGTGCGGTTAACACAATAGCCGTAGCAATTGAAATTAAAATAGAAACGTAAAAACTATGTTTCACGCCCTTGTAATCCTTGGCGCCAAACCGTTGCGCTAATGGAATGGCAAGACCAGCTGTTAACCCTGTTGCAAAACCGATAATTAGAAACACAATACTTCCTGTAGAACCAACCGCGGCTAGCGCATGCACACCAATCGTCCGACCTACAATAAAAGTATCGGCCATATTATATAATTGCTGGAACAAGTTACCGATTAACAATGGGATTGTAAAATTCCAAATCAGTTTTAACGGTTTTCCACTTGTCATATCTTTTGCCATCAGACACCCTCCTCTTCAAAAAATTAGCAAGTAATAGTATAAAACATTCAAATGAAAATGAACAGTAGTTTTGAAAAATTTCTTTTAAGAAAACGTCTTCTATGCTAAAATAGGACTGAAAAGAGGCGAATGTTATGGCAGATTTTGATAAAAATAGAATTGCAAAAATGCAACAATACTTAACAGATGTAACAGACCCTGAATTTAAAGGGAGCGCCACCGACAGAAATGTCGCCATGGCCGAATTATTCAATTACTATCATTCAGATTGGAAAGCTGATGCAAGTCACTTCGTCGATCAAAACCTTGAACTCTTCGACGACGAAAAAATGCAAATGCTCTTCAGAAATTCAAACAAGGGCCGCAAATCCCCACACACCATCATCCGACAAGAGTCAAAAAGTAAGTATAAGAGACCAATGAGACCGGGGGAAGACTAGGATATGAGAAAAGGCGCTTAGAAACGAATCACTGGACCAGAATAACGCAAAGGACTGCTTGCAGTCGTGCGGCTATTCTGGGAAGCGGAACTTCACACTGCGAAGTTCCGCGTTTCTGCCTTTTCGAGTTCAACTACACAGGATGTGAGATCTTCAAGATTGATACACCCACCAATCCGACTCGCAATGCGGGTCGGATTT
>CALJSD010000203.1 GCA_937976325.1 uncultured Carnobacterium sp. | reverse complement strand
ACAGGACTGCAAAACTTCGCACTGTGAAGTTTTGCTTCCCGTAGTAGCCGCACGACTTGTTCCAAGTCCCTTGCGTTACTCCGGTCCAGTGTTTCAGTCCTGAGCGTTCGCCCTCGTATCCTTGTTAAAACGGTCTTTTATTTTTATTTTCAAATCCTAATAGGATGTCTGGGAATTCTTGGCTTACTGCGTAGAAGAATGGTTGTAGTAAGTCATCTGTTTCTTCACCGACGTTGTTAATCACAAGGCCAGTTTTCTTTCTACGGTATGATTTGTCGTTTGTAATCACCATTAATTGTGAAGTACGGCTAACTGTCATTCCGTAAGATTTTTGAGAGTAGATGTAGTGGTAGATACGCTCAGCTTTTGTTAAGTCGTATACTTGGAAATTCTTGTATGTCGCAAGTAGGTGGTGTTTGTATAAAACGATTCCTAATTGATTATCAACATAAGTAGCATCTTCTAATACAGAATCCATAGAGTAGTTTAATTCTGGATAAGCGCTGTATAGTTCATTGTACGCTTTGTCTTCGCTCTTACGTGTTGCGAAAGCACTGTAGAAGAAAACAAGAGCAATAATACCAGCGATACCAGCAATGATGTATGAGAATTGACGGTCTTTGTCAAACTCGTAAACAGAAGCATAGTATTCAGTTTCGGCTAGTTTTGAAATTGTTTCGTTTTCGCTAATGGTATCTTTAAATTCAATAGTGTAGTTACGGATGGCACCGTCTGCACCTGATTTACGGATTTTAGCAGCAACGATAACAGGATTTTCTACAAGATCATCGGCAGCGTTTAATTTATCAATTAATTTATCTCCGTCTTTGACTTCGATACTTGCATAACCAAAATCATCTGTGTCTGTTTTAGAAAACTCGATTAAGTATAATTTCGTACCTCCATCGATTGTAGCAATAGGATTTTTGGCATAACCTGTAATCTTAACAGCAGTGTATGCTTCGTCTTTCATTGGTGCTTCACCAAAGACGTTTCCTTGTTTGTATAAGTTATCAGCAGTTTGGTAGAACTGGAAGAATCCTAGCGCGCCAAGAGCAACGATAATTGCAAGAACTCCAGCGATGATTAAGCCGATAATGGTTTTAGTACTGCGTTTTTCAGTCATGATTGTTCTCCTTTAAAATGGGTTATATGATAGATATAATATACCATAAATAATTTTGAACTGCAAAATAAATTTTTCACTTTAGTGGAAAGAATTTATTGGATTTGCGTATAAAAAAATCCGACCCGCATTGCGAGTCGGAGGTGGTTGTATCAACCTTGAAGATCTCACATCCTGTGTAGTTGAACTCGAAAAGGCAGAAACGACGTCCACTTCAACAAATATCCGCACGACTGCAAGCAGTCCCTTGCGTTATTTGTCTCCAGTGATTCGTTTCTTAGCGCCTTTTCTCGTATCCTTTAATTAGAACGGACGATTATTTTCATATCCTACTGCTGTGTTAGGGAATTCTTGGGCAACTGCACGGAAGAATGGTTGTAAGAAGTCATCTGTTTCTTCACCGATGTTCTTGATTTCAATCTTCGTTTTCTTACCACGGTATGATCTGTCGTCTGTTAAGAAGATTAGGAATGATTCAACATTCGTTGTAACTCCATATCTCTTGTGTGATAACTGATAGTGGTAAACGCGTTTTGCTTTGGTTAAGTCGTATACTTCTAATCCGCTCCAAGTAGTGAAGAAGTGGTTTTTGTAGATGTATACAAATGTTTCGTCATCCGCATAAGTAGCGTTTGTACGTAGTAAATCTAAGTTGCCACGTAATTCTGGGTAAGCAGCGTACATTTCGTCGTAAGCCGCACCAACTTTTTTACGTTTCAAGAATGCTAAACCAATAAATACAAGACCGGCAACAGTAAGACCTGCAGCAACGATTAATCCGCCACGTTTTGCAGAGCTAGCTTCTGTTTGAGAAAAGTAGAATTGTGTTTCTGCACCAGCTTGTAGAAGGTTATAGTTATTGTAAACTTTAGTGATTAATTCATTGTAGTTTTGAATTGCGCTTTTATTACGGTAAGAATAGATGATTGTACCGTAAACATATTCTGGATTGTCTTGCAGTGTATCAGCTTTAGCGACTAATTTGTCACCTTCTTCTTTTGTTACTTCAAGACCAATATAACCATAATCTTTATCTTTTGCAGTACCTTCTTTTTCATATTCAACAATGTAGACATATGTTTTTCCTTTATCTACTTCGATGACAGGTTCTGTTGAGATATCAGTAATTTTTAAGACTGATTCTTTATCGTCGTTGCTAGTTCTGAAGTCAAGGGCATTTCCTTCTTCATAGATTTTCTTAGCGTCTGGTTTTTGTAAGTTGAAAAATCCGATGACGCAAGCGGCAATAATTAAAATAAGTCCGAAATAGAAACGGATTCTAAAGCCGTGATTACGATTTTCTTTCATATGATATAAACCTCTTTTCGATAATATAGATATAATACAGATATATTACTCCAGAAAATAGCATTTTGCAAGTGACTTTATTCGAATACTGAAATTATCATATATGGTAATTATCATATATGATAATTTCGTGCTGAAAAAAATAAGGAATCCTAATGGACTCCTTATCTCTTACTTTCTTTTTTCGCCTCAATCTCAATAGCCGGGAAATCTTGACGCAATTTGTCGAAGAATGGCTGTAGATGTGCATCGGTTTCTTCGCCGATATTTTTAATTTGAACTTTCGTACTTCGAACCGCAGCATCTGGATCACTGGTTGAAAATACAAGGTACGACTTCATGAATCTGCCACCTTCTTCAGGGTAAAATGTTTTTTCAAAGTGATGTACGCTCTTCGTTTTGTTTAAATCATAAATCTCTAATCCTTTTACAGTAGAGCAGAAGAAGTTTTTATAGATGTACACTCCTAATGTATCATCGATATAATCGGATTTATTTAATAATGTGGATAAACGTTTGCCTTTCAACTCTGGATGACTCGCCACTAACGCTTCGGTGTTCTCATATCCTGCAAATAGACTGTTGTAGTATGTCGCAAATTTATGATATTTTTCCGCTAAATACACGAGGACTAGCCCTGGGATGAAGAGGACAAGGGAGAGGATTAGGAAGAGTTTTTGTGTTTCCTTTCCTGGTTTAATCGATACATAGTTTTGATAACGACGTGAAATTGGGAACTTGATGTATTTTTCCATCGCATCTTGGGTACGATAGCCATAATCCATCACTTTCTTATCGTGAAATTCTGGCTCAACAAATGTACCCGCAATTTTTTCAGGATGGTCTCTTAAGGTATTTCTCTTATCGATTAATTGTTGCGCAGTGTCTTTATCTAGTTCCAAGCCGATGTACTGTGTCGTTTCGTTTCCATGAGAATCTTTTTCTAAATAAGAGACGATATACAGCGACCATTTACCAAAGTCTGAGTATTGGACAGGGTTCTTGTCGATACCAGTCACCTTAACGATGGAATCTTCATTTTTTACGATATCATTGAGGTTAAAATATTTATTTTGCAGTTGTAATAATGGAACGTTTAGTCTTGTTAATGCAAAAACAAGGCAAAGCATAGCCGCCACGATTAAGGCCACCCCGGGATAAAAACGTTTATTATAACCACGAACACGATTCTTGTGCATACGAAAAACTCCTTTTTCTTGTTAGTTCTATGGTAATGGAGATGGGAGAGAAAGGCAAGGGAGGAGTTGGTGTTGTTCAGGCCTGAGCGTTCTTCGCAGTGGTTGACTTTTTTGTCTCACATCCTATAGTTGAACTCAGGCTTACAGGACTGCAAAACTTCGCACTGTGAAGTTTTGCTTCCCGTAGTAGCCGCACGA
>CALJSD010000202.1 GCA_937976325.1 uncultured Carnobacterium sp. | reverse complement strand
ATTATTTATACTATTGTTCGCGTTCAATCGCGATGGCAACACCCATACCGCCACCTACACAGAGGGAAGCGACCCCAATTTTACCGTCGAGTTGTTCGAGGGCATTGATCAGTGTGACCACAATACGGGTACCAGAAGCACCGATTGGATGGCCGAGTGCAATTGCGCCACCGAATGGATTTACTTTTTCAGTTGGAATCTTCAAGTCTTTGATAACCGCCATGCTTTGTGCGGCAAAGGCTTCGTTCAGTTCAAAGACATCTACTTTTTCAAGAGGAATACGTGTACGCGCCACTAATTTTTGAATGGCTGGAACAGGTCCGATTCCCATTATCGAAGGATCGACACCGGCTTCGGCATAGCCTTTCAATGTTGCAAGAATTGGAAGGCCAAGTTCTGTTGCGTATTCGCGTGTCGTCATGATGACACAAGCGGCGCCGTCGTTAATTCCAGAGGCGTTTCCAGCTGTGACCGTTCCGTCTTTTTTGAAGGCTGGTTTAAGACCCTCAAGGCTCTCAAGCGTCGTGTTTGGGCGGATAAATTCGTCCGTTGCTTTTAAGTCGTCGGATTTTGTTTTACGATTGAAGACTGCTACAGGAGTGATTTCGCTATCGAAACGTCCTTCTTCTTGTGCTTTAGTGGCTTTTTGTTGAGAAGCCACAGCGAAAGCATCTTGTTCTTCGCGGGTAAATCCGTATTTTTCAACGATGTTTTCTGCGGTAATGCCCATCGCGTCTTGTGAGTAGGCATCCGTTAACCCATCATTGAATAAAGAGTCGACTAATGTCACAGGGCCATTTTTTGGAGCAAAGCGTTGTTGTAATAAATGCGGCGCAAGACTCATATTTTCCATACCGCCGGCTAAGACGATTTTGGCGTCTCCTAGTCGAATAGCTTGTGCGGCTGAAATAATGGCTTTTAAACCAGAACCACACACTTCATTAACTGTAACAGCAGTACTTGCATGGTTCAGTCCAGCGCCGAGTCCGACTTGACGAGCTGGATTTTGTCCAAGACCTGCTTGTAAGACATTTCCAAAGATGACTGTATCAATTTGTTCAGGTGAAAGATTCGCTTTTTGGATGGCAGTTTTTGCGACTGTTGTTCCTAATTCAATTGCGGAAGTTGTAGCAAATTGCCCGCCAAATTTACCAATCGCAGTACGTGTGGCACTTACGATGACGATATCATTTCCGTTCATATTTTCATTCCTTTCCAGTCTATATTTCCTATTTCGTTTCTATTTTATAAGATTTCGTATAAGAAACCTATCAATTTAGTACAAATAATTAGTAAAGAATTGTTTAAATTCCCTAACATTTAGTGAATTCAATTGTCCTAACGGCGAATTTTTGCTACTATAGTGTGTGCTAAGAAAGAACAGGAAGCTCTATTTGTGTGTTTGGAGCTTCATTCGTAAAGGAGAACAATAAAACAATGAATATAGGGATAGATAAGATTGGCTTCTTCGTACCGCCGACTGCGCTAGATATGGAAACTCTAGCAGTGGCGCGTGGAGTAGAGCCAGCTAAATACACGATTGGAATTGGCCAGTCTACAATGGCAGTAGCACCAGTGACTCAAGATATCGTGACTTTAGCCGCAAATGCTGCGTTATCGATTATCGATGATGAAGACCGCGAATCTATTGAAATGATTTTATTTGGGACAGAAACTGGAATCGATCAATCAAAATCAGCTGCCGTCTATATGCAACGTATGCTTGGGTTATCAAACCGTGTTCGTAGCGTAGAATTAAAACATGCCTGCTACGGTGCAACAGCTGCCTTACAATTAGCAAAAGGCCACATTGCTTTAAACCCAACTTCAAAAGTATTAGTCATCGCAAGTGACATTGCTAAATACGGATTAAACTCTGGCGGGGAACCAACACAAGGTGCCGGAGCGGTCGCAATGATTGTTTCTGCAGACCCACGTTTACTTGTTTTAGAAAACGAAACTAGCTTATTCACAGATGATGTGATGGACTTCTGGAGGCCAAACTACTCAGCATACCCAATGGTAGACGGTAAGTTCTCAAACGAGCAATACATCCGTTTCTTTGCGGAAGTTTGGAATGATTATCAAGAAAAAACAAACGCGCAGTTCACAGACTTTGACGCGATTTGTTTCCATTTACCATATACAAAAATGGGGATGAAAGCCTTCAAGCCATTCTTAGAAGAAATGAGCGAAGAGGAACAAGAACGCTTCACAGCGCGTTACCAAGAAGCAGCCGTGTATAACCGCCAAGTCGGAAACATCTACACAGGTTCATTATTCTTAAGCTTCATCTCATTATTAGAAAACAGTTCTGTATTAGTAGCCGGAGACCGCGTCGGATTCTTCAGTTATGGATCAGGAGCCGTTGGGGAATTCTTCGCCGGCGAATTAGTCGAAGGCTTCGAAAACCAATTGCACATTGCAGAACATAAAGCATTGCTAGAAAACCGCAAAATGCTGAATGTTGAAGAATACGAAGAAATCTTCACAGAAGTGGTGGACGCAAGCGGTGAACAAACATTCACACGTGAAGACAACAGCCCAATTACATTAACAGCCGTTGTTGACCACCAACGTCAATACACAATCAAATAATACGATAACCGTAGCCAATCTAAGGCTGCGGTTTTTTGTTGAAGATGTAAAAAATAAAAATGTAGCATATATGTTACATTTCGAATTTTAAAATTAAAAGTAAAATATAAACGTTGAAATGATGCGGTTTTTAGCGGTATATTCAACACCCCCGGTTTAGGACGTTTGCATAAATTCAGAAGTTTATAGTAAATTTTCCGAGAAAAAATCAAAAAAATTTTTTCAGTCACATCCCACTTCAAATTGCCAAAAAGCCTCGAAAAGCCCTATGGGATGCACTTTCTAACACCCTGCACCAGTCCCTTCAAACTGAGTGGCGCAACACTTTTTTTCATTTTTTATAAAGGTTTTGAACAAAACGCACAAAGAAAGATGATACCAGAGAAAATTGCGGATTTTATAATCGCAGTAACAGGGAATTGCATCGAATGTGAATTACGCGAAGTAGGGACTTGTTCCGTACTTCGCGTTTGAAGCTTCGAAGGTGCAAGACCAAGGCTTGCATCGGTGCCCTGTAACAGCGATTATAAAAATAATCCGCAAGCATTCGAAGAAATCAACACCCGCAAGGGTGCGCTTTTCAGAAGAGAAAACTATGTATGGAGCACCCCTCTAATTCCTACCACCAACCCCCATGGGATAGCCCTATTCGCACTCTCTATGTGGAGCGTTTCCGTTTATTTCTTTTTCAAGCAAAATCTGCTTGCTTTTCGAGGAGAAGTTTTGTATAATAATACGTGCCGTTAGGCCGTATGGCAATAGCGAACTTATGAATCGAGTCAGGTCCGGAAGGAAGCAGCTATAAGTAACGTTCGCTATGTGCTGTATGTACATAGAAGAAGAATCAGGCTGGACCAACGGTTCAGCCTGTTTTTATGAAAAGAGTATCCAGTGGAGGGAGAATAGTCGCATGAAAAATCAGAGTTTCCAAGAAGAAGTGCAGCACTTAGAAATCGTGCAAGACTTAATGGAACAAAAAGTGGCGATCGAGAAGAACCGATTGCAAGAACGCGACCTGGATATCGCTAGACAAGATACCATTCAGTATGGAATCCAACAATTAGAAAACCAATTGGAATCTCCATACTTTGGAAGAATTGACGTTCAATTTGAAAAAGACGAGAGAGTTGAGAAGATGTATATCGGACCTGCAACTTTCTTTGACGAAGACGACAATGTGCAAGTGTATGACTGGCGTGCTCCAATCGCAAGCCTATTTTACGAAGGAACATTAGGAGAGCTTCAATACGAAACACCAAATGGCTTCGAGAAAGCTCAGGCCTTCTTAAAACGCGATATCGTCATCCGTAAGGGTGAATTAAAATCTGTTTATGACATTGAAAATGAAGAATCATTATTGATGGATGCCTTAAGCGCACCAACAAACCGTGACGGACACCTAGAAGGAATCACGGCGACGATTCAAAAAGAACAAAATGAAATTATTCGTTTAAATCCAAAAGACTGGTTCATCGTGAATGGATGTGCCGGAAGTGGGAAGACAACGATTTTACTACAACGCATTGCGTACTTGATGTACCAAGCAAAAGACAAGCGTATGAGCGATATGCTCCTGTTGTCGCGTAACCAATTGTTTGCCAAATACGTTTCACACGTAATCCCAAGCTTAACGGGAAGTGAATTGTACCAACAAACATTAGCGCAACATACCATCGAGCTTTATCGCAAAATGTATTTGCATAAAACAACGGCGCTTAGCCAAGTGCCAACGCGCAAAGTGTATTTAACAGACAGCGAGTGGATTGCGCTTGTACACCGCAATATCGAAGGGTTATCGGCGAAAGATTTACCATACCGTGCTATCGGAATTAAAGGGCAAGCCGTATTTACGATGAAAGACTATCAAAAACTCGTCGAAAGCGTGAATACAGCACTGCCGTTGCAACAACAATTAACGCAAATGCAAACCGTGCTCGAGCGTACGTTGAAACGCCGTCTCACGAAGTTCTTTATGTCTGAAAAGGCAAAAGCGGTCTATGAATCAATGAACGCGATGCAAATCGAAGTGTTGATGAAAGACGTGGAGACAAAGAGCGAGACAGAGTACTACCAAGCGCTTGGACAAAAAGTGTTCGAGAAGGAAGTACAAGAAGTAACGCAACAAGTGGAAATGTTCGCATTCGTGGATATTGCTACTCTTGTGGTGAAATGGATGAGTGAAGCGAAAGCACGTCGTCAAGAACTCGGTAAGACTGACAACGCGCCACTTCCATTGAAGAAGATTGAAGGCAGCCGCATGCAAGTCACTGCAGAAGGAATCCGTCTGTTGCAATATGTCGCAACACGCGTGACGCCGGTTCGTGACTACTCAGGCTTCAGCCACCTCTTCATCGACGAAGTGCAAGACGTGTCCCTCTTATGGCTGGGAACCTTATCCAACTATTATTTCCGTGCGAAATTCACGGTAGTGGGAGATACATTCCAATCGTTCTCAACGGCTACGACGATTTTCACATTGGAAAAACGACACCCAGAACTCGTGGACTTGATTTTTGCAAACCGCACGTTAACGCACCGCAACTTAGCGATTAGTTACCGTTGTACGGCGCAAATTTCACGTTTTGCAAACGGCGTCCTAGGTTGGGATCTCGATAAAAATGTGTTCCCACGTTCAGGGGCAGAAGTATGCGTGTATTTAGAACAAGAAGGCCAAGAAATGGCGCGCTTAAACACGTTACTAGAAGAAAGTCCTAAAGGCTACCATACGACCGCAATTCTTTGCCGTACGATGGACGAAGCCAAAGCGTTGTACCAACAACTCGACCAAGATGACATTGCACTTCTAGAAGACAGTAGCGAGTCACTTGGCAGCCGCTTCGTGTTAACGACGATTCAAGTGGCGAAAGGGATGGAGTTCGACGAAGTGATTATTTGGAACGCGACAGACGAAGCGTACCATACGATGAAAGAACAAATGATGCTGTATACAACATGTACACGTGCAAAACACCAGCTCTCACTCATCTCTCAAGCAGGCAAAGAAAGCCGCTTTATCAAGAATTCGAAAGCACCGATGAAACGAATCAGGCAGTAGAATTTTTAGCAAATCTATACTAGAATAGAACTGTAAAATTTTGAAAAAGGCAGGGAAGTAAAATGGCTTATCAAGCATTATATCGAAAATGGCGTCCTCAAACGTTCGATGATATGGTCGGGCAAAGTGCGGTCACGCATACATTGAAGAACGCGATTAGCAATCACAAAACGAGTCATGCTTACTTATTTACAGGACCTCGTGGGACAGGGAAAACGAGTGCCGCGAAGGTGTTTGCAAAGGCCATTAACTGTCCAAATCAAACAAACGGTGAGCCATGTAACGAATGTGAGATCTGTAAAGGCATTACGAACGGAACGATTGGCGATGTCATCGAAATCGATGCTGCCAGCAACAATGGTGTCGAAGAAATCCGTGATATTCGTGACAAGGCGCGTTATGCACCAACGCAAGCCGAATACAAAATTTATATTATCGACGAAGTGCATATGCTCTCAACAGGAGCCTTCAACGCACTCTTAAAAACCTTAGAAGAACCGCCTCAAAAGGTCATCTTCATTCTCGCAACGACGGAACCGCATAAGATTCCAGCGACGATTATTTCGCGTACGCAACGCTTTGACTTTAGACGCATTACGTCGCAAGAAATTATCGACCGCTTGGCGTATATCCTAGACCAAGAAGGAATCGAGTACGAAGCGGATGCCTTAAGCGTGGTGGCTAGATGTGCCAACGGTGGGATGCGTGACGCCTTGAGTTTGCTTGACCAGATGATTTCATTTGGCGACGGCAAGGTGACGCTCGACGAAGCGATTCAAGTGTCGGGAAGTCTGACAGACGACTTGATGATTGATTTCGTGAAAGACTTACAAGAAACAAAGGCTGAAGAAGCCCTTGAAAAATTACAACAACTCTTCAAAATCGGGAAAGAAGCCAGCCGCCTCGTAGAAGAATGGTTGGAATTTGCTAGAGACCTCCTCATCGCAAAACAAAGTGGCGAGGCAATCGGTCGTAGCGAGCGATTCCTTCAGTTCAAAGACGAAGTGGAACCGGAATTCTTATACCGCTTTGTAGAGGCGTTAAATCAAACGCAACAAGAAATGCGCTTCACGACAAAACCAACGATTTCGCTGGAAGTGTTGACGATTAAAATGGCGCAACCTTATACATTGACGCCAAGAACAAGTTCTGGTGCACCAGCGTTGCCTAGTAGCGAAGAAGTGCAACAGCTGCAACAACAAATCGCGCAAATGCAACAGCAAATGAACGCGTTGTTGCAAGGGGGCGCACCTCAAGCGCAACAAGCACCAAAAGCGCAGGCGCCAAGACCAACGCGTGCGGCCTTTAAGCCAAACACGACGGCCATCCAAAAAATCTTGACGGAAGCGACTCGCGAAGACTTGTTGAAGGTACGTGAGTTGTGGGGCGACTTACTCAGTTGCTTGAACCCGCAAGAACAGGCGTTGTTAAGCCAATCAACGGTGAATGCGGCGGGGCCAAATGGATTTGTCCTAGGATTTGCCTACGACCACCTGTGTGACATTTCAGAGACAAGACCAGGATTCCGTGAGGTTATCCAAGAACATCTGGAACGCCTCGGTGGCTACAGTGGGACGTTCGTGGCAGTGACACAACATCAATGGCCACAAATTCGTGCGGATTTCTTACAAGAACGCAAGAAGAACCAAGAAGAGGAAGCTGTTTCCATCGTGACGGAAGAACCGGCCGTGGAAGTCTCCCTCACACCAGAAGAACAAGCATTTGAACAAAAAGTAAACGACACGATTGAACTCTTCGGGGAAGACATCGTGCAAATCGAAGAATAGAGACGGAGGAAATGAATATGCGTGGAATGGGAAATATGCAAGGCATGATGAAACAAATGCAAAAATTGCAAAAACAAATGGCGCAAGCTCAAGAAGAATTAAACCAAACAGAATACACAGGAACTTCTCAAAGTGATTTAGTAAAAGTGACTGTGAACGGGAAACGCCAAGTCTTAAACGTGGAAATCAAACCAGAAGCGGTGGATCCAGATGATGTAGAATTATTACAAGACTTAGTGTTAATGGCGACAAATGATGCGTTAACGCAAGCAGAAAAAGCCAACGACCAAACAATGGGTCAATTCACGAAAGGATTAAACATCCCAGGATTTTAATCGATTGGAGGTTTGAGCATGCATTATCCAGAACCGATTGCACGATTGATGGATAGCTTTATGAAGCTGCCGGGAATTGGTGCGAAGACGGCTGCACGACTTGCCTTCTTCTGCATGGATATGCGTGAAGAAGACGTCTTAAATTTTGCGAATTCGCTCATCAGCTGCAAGCGTGACCTGCATATGTGTTCCGTTTGTGGAAATGTGACGCAAGAAGATCCGTGCGAAATTTGTGCGGACCCTACGCGTGACCGTACGAAGATTCTTGTGGTGGAAGACGCCCGAGATGTGATGAGTATGGAGCGAATGAAGGAATATAAAGGGCTCTATCATGTGCTT
>CALJSD010000201.1 GCA_937976325.1 uncultured Carnobacterium sp. | reverse complement strand
TGACCGATTTATCGAAATGGTCCGCCATCTCCTCAAAAGTCGCACCGTCCAAGACTCCTAAAAACACATCCCTTTCAAAGCGGGAAAGGTGGTGGAAATACTCCTCTGCCTCTTCATGCAGAAGCACTTGCCGTTCGCACGAATCCACCGATGCCGAAAGCAAGGCGAGTTCCGCCTTTTCACCGCGAACGACTAACTCATGGGGGATGAGCCGCTGCCTGTGCTCCCGACGCAGGCACTCCACTGCTAGATTCTTCAGACATCTCTGGTAATAGCCAGCAAACGAGACGGCATGGTTTTCATCGTATTTATGCACCGCCCGAAGCATCATAATACGGGCCTCTTGCGCAAAATCGTCCTGGTCCATTTCATGAAAAAAATAATGGTGATGAATGCTCATAATCAATGGATCAAAACGCCTCAATAATTCAGTTATCGCTTCCTCCTCATCCTCCTTTGCTAAATGGACAACCTCCGCTAACCCTTTTTCTTCCATAAAATATCCTCCTATTTTAGTGTCAGCTCTAGTATATCCGCAGAAATACGCAAAAAACCTTGTCTTTCTCATAGAAAAACAAGGTTAAAGATGAATTGTTCGAATCGTTTATTTTGAAAAGTAACTGTCGGATTAATTCCTACCCTTTCTTCAAAGAGCAGTAACCCTATTCTTTTTCTCCGACCTTTTTGAAATAATGAACACCGTACGTTTGGAAGAAATCGACTTTCAGTTGTACAAATCGTTTCAAGTCGCGCAACAATTGGTATAACTGCGCACGTTTTTCGAATTCACGACGCGTTTGCGGCAGTGGCCGTTCACGAAATTGTTCCAACAAGTCTTCAATGTCATCGATTAATTGACTCGCCGTATTTTGTTCTGCTAACTGCTGTGCAGTCTGTTTAAACATCCCCGACAGAATCGCCATCTCTTCGCCGTCCCAGCGGAATTCATTTAAGTTAGCGGCCATGATTTCCAAGAGCTTGCTTTGATCGCGGCGCATTTCAAAATATTGATAATCGTAAGTCACTTCTTTGGTTAAATGGTTCTCTGCTTCGAGCCTGACATATTCACGTGCCTCGCTCAACTTTTCCTTCAATAACTGAAGCACTTCGCCATCATTTTTCCCGTTTCCAATCGTCAGGAATCCCGACATCTTCAAGAGAACCTCACGCATTTTATCTTCAATTTCTTCTCGGACACGTTCGATTTCTTGGCGATACGACGGCATATACCAGTTCAGTAAAATCGCCACACCGGCCCCAATGGTAACCAGCAAGAGCTCATTGACGAAGAGTTCGAAAGTGAGTTGTTGTTGCGTCCAAAGATGAATCACAAGGACGGTACTTGGCGCCACGCCGATGTCCACTTTTAAAAGATACGCTAAAGGAATGTAGCAAAGAAGATACAACCCGAAACTCGTCACGTCAAACCCAAAAACAGCGAATATCCCCATTCCAATCACAAGCGCTAATACGGCCGCCGCAAGCCTTTGACCGGTTGCCGCAAGTGAAACTTTCTTCGTGTCCATGACACTAAGAATCGCAATAATAGCTGCTGCGGATGGTGTCGATAACTGAAGGGCCTGTGCCACGAGTAGCGCCACAAATGCCGATACAATAACCTTTGCAATTTTAAGCTTCATGCCTTTCTCCTTTCACGACTCTGTCTTTTACCACGCTATGCCCTTCAAGCGTTAGGAGCGCGCGTTTTCGCTCCACGCCTCCTGCATAGCCTGTTAATGCTCCTGTTGTGGCTACGACGCGGTGACATGGTACAAAGAGACTGATTGGATTTCTTCCAATCGCTGTCCCCACCGCACGCGAGGAAGTCTTTCGTCCTAGCTTTTCGCCGACACGTTCGGCCACGTCTTTATACGTCCACACGGTTTGATAGGGAATTTCTGTTAACACGGCCCACACCGCTTTTTGGAAAGCTGTCCCTCCTACAAATTCAATCGGCACTGATGAAGTTACGTCGTCCACTCCTTGGAAATAGTCTTCCAGCGCGTGTTTCACATTCTTCCACAACGGCAACGAATCGTCCCATACTGCGTCTTCCACAAAGGCGCACTCGTATTTTTGCCCTGCAAACCATAATCCCGTCAACGACTGCCCGTCACTGGATGCAATAATGGTTCCTACTGGTGTTTCTATTCTCGTTAAAACCGCCATGGCGCACTCCCCTCGTTTTTCATTACAAATCTATTTTTCTATTATATAATATTTTCTATCGAATGAAATAGGAAAGGAGCACTTTCATGCTCATTAACGAAGCCGTTTTACATATTTTAGATAAAAATTCAGGAAACTTACTATTATCTCAGGCCCCACTGCAACTGGGCGATCCATTTCTCATTGAATACATTACAAAACTCGTGGATAAAATCAAAAAAGGCGACCCACATATCGGTCAATTAGCTTCTAGCGAACCGCTTCTTGGGTATCTGGCAGACGAAGGGATTTCCTTCTTAGAAAAGACACAGCAGTTATCCGATAAGCTCTTTGCTCTTATTGCTCCAGCAGAAGAAATCGGACCAGCGGACTACTTATTCTTTACAGGAACAAGCGATACAGGCGGCACCCTCTTTGGAATGATTCGCCTCGATTACAGTTCAAAAGTCACTCACTTTGTCGATTATGAAGGGGAAGCTGTTAGCAATACGATTTTACAAAATCACGCTATTTTGCCAAACGCGACGCAAAAACCATCGGAAGCTTTCATCGTGGATTTATCAAACGGAAACTACCACTTAATCGAGAAAAAAGTAGTGATGGAAGGCCAAAAGACTGCCTATTTCTCTGAAAAATTCTTAGAAATCACGGTGCCAGTCACAACGAAAGAACAAATCAAGGAAATCAAAAAAACGGTCACTCATATCGCGAAAAAACACGACGAGGAACCGTACAAAGCGCTGGCAACGACGCAACAAGCCATCTTCCACCAGCTGGAAGAACAGGACGAAATCGATGCCGCAGCGATCTTCGATAAGGTGTTCGAGGAAAAACCGCTCGCACGTGAAGCCGCACAGTTGGCCATCACCGAAGAACGCGTTCCAGAAAAAATTGCCGTAACGAACGTGCCAAAATACGAACGCAAATATAGCAAGCAAAAATTCAAACTGGACAACGGAATCGAAATTACCATTCCAAGTGAAATCTACGAAAACAAGGAAATGGTCGAATTCATCAACAATCCAGACGGCTCTGTTTCGGTACTCATCAAAAATATCGAAAGTATCTTAAATAAATTTAATGCGTAGTGCGCCCATTCTATTATTATTTCTAATAAAAAAGCTTTCTACCTCAACTAATCTGAGGCAGAAAGCTTTTTGTCATTATTGTCTATTTAAAAACCAAAAAATTCCGAAATACTCCGTATAAAAATACATTCTAGTAACTGGTTTATTCGAATATAATTTAGCAAGTTTAACTAAAGCAAATGTTACTATCCAATATTGCGCTTGCATATCCTTAGAAAAAACTCCTGAAAAGAATAGTCCCATTTCTAAACAGAATTGTATCATTAAAGGTTGCCAAACTGTTCTAGATGGTAAATCCTCCCAGAGATATCGCCATAGTTTTTTTAGGAACATATTCTTTCATCTCCCATCAAGTACACCATTCACAAAACTATCTTCATTTCCTCAAGTTAATTTTATCACAAACTTATTTTAAATCAAGATGCTGAGATGTTATTTCACTTTTATGGAATAAAAAAACTGCTAACCTCCTGTGTTAGCAGTTCCTTGATTATTTAAACTCTTTCCAATCCATCTTTGTTAAATCGATGGTATCTTCTTGCTTCAATCCTAGGTCTTCTAGTTTGAATTGCATTTTTTCGAATTTCAAAGCATTTACTAGCGTCAACCCTGCTCCTTTTGGTTCCAGTTTGAACACTTTAGCATCTCCATTTCCTGTTCCAGACAAGAATTCAACTGTGTAGAGCAATCCGCCTTTGAAGAAACTAAAGGCACTTCTAGCTCCACCTGCTTCGGCAACGTAACTTTGATGCAAGATTTTTGGAGTCTTGCCATCTAAGTAGTACGCCACGACCGTGAATGGTTTGCCGTTTGCAGTATGTCCGATAAACAATTCATCCACTCCATCGTCGTTGATGTCATAGAATAAATATTGCAGCGAATCTTTTTGCTTATTCAAGCTGTTGGCCGCCCAATATTCAAGCGGTACATTGAGTTTTCCAGCCACATCAGCGCCTAGTTCTTTTACGGTACGGATATCTTCGAAGACTTTCGCATACAATTCTTTGTTATCTGGTTTAGGCGCAACGGTTGTCGTAGTCTGCGTCGTTACTTCTGCCGTGGTTGCTCCTTGCGTCACTTGTGACTTCTCGGCTCCTGAGTCCTTCGTCTGTCCATTTCCACAAGCACCTAATACAAGTGCTAGTAACGTCATCATTCCTAAGTTGGCTCTTTTCATCGTTCTTCCTCCTTTGGCTATAACGGCTTCTTCAATGGGAGACCTGGTTTTCTTGGATACTTATTCGGTGTTTCCTTCGTCTTTAAAATCGTGACAACGTGACGGTTTCCGCCTTCATATGGCAAGTCGAAAGAGACATCCCCTTCTACTTTACCACCAAGAATCGCGATGGCTTTTTTCGCTTCTTCCAACTCGACTTCCGTATGCGCTGCTTTTAACGCGAGGAAATAGCCCTGCTTTTTCACGAGTGGCATGCAAAATTCGCTCAATACACTGAGTTTGGCAACGGCACGAGCAGTCACCACATCAAACGATGCACGGAACTCCTTGTTTTGCCCAAAGGTTTCAGCGCGGTCATGGAAACACTGCACGTCTGTTAGCCCAAGCGTCTCCACTAATGTATTCAAAAATGTAATGCGTTTATTCAACGAATCCACAATCGTCACCTTCAAGTCTGGGAAGACGATTTTCAGCGGAATACTTGGAAATCCTGCACCCGCACCCACGTCGCAAAGCGTTTGGTCGGTCAATTCATGATGGAATCCAAGCGCCAGTGAATCGTAGAAATGCTTCAAGTACACGCCCTCTTCATCCGTAATCGCCGTCAAATTCATCTTCTCATTCCATTCCACTAATAGATGGAAATATTGGTCGAACTGCTTCTTTTGCTCGTCCGACAATGTAATCCCATGCACTTCTTGGAGTCTTTGATAAAATTCTTCTGGTTTCATACGCGCCTCCTTATTCTTGCACTTTCGCGATCTTTCCTTGTTCGATATAGACCATCAAGATCGATACGTCGGCTGGGTTCACCCCACTAATACGGCTCGCTTGCGCAATCGTTTCTGGTTGAATTAATTTCAAACGTTGACGCGCTTCGGTCGCAAGTCCATTAATCGCATCATAGTCGATATTGGCTGGAATACGTTTGGCTTCCATACGTTTTAATTTCTCCACTTTTTCAATTGCTTTGGCAATATAGCCTTCGTATTTAATCGAGATTTCTACTTGTTCTTTCACTTCACGAGAGACTTCCACCGTTTCTCCGGCAAAGCCTACTAATTCGTCATAGCTTAATTCTGGACGTTTCAACAAGTCGCTTAGAAGGATGCCGTCTTTCAATTCCGCAGATCCTTTTTCTGCCAAGAACGCTTGTAATTCGGCAGTTGGCTTCAAGCGAATCGATTGCATACGTTTGATTTCGGCTTCAATCGCTTCTTGTTTTGCTTGGAACTCGGCATAACGTTCGTCGTCAATCAGTCCCAGTTCGCGTCCTTTTTCTGTTAAACGTAAATCGGCATTGTCATGACGAAGTAAGAGACGATATTCCGCACGAGAAGTCAATAGACGGTAAGGTTCTGTCGTTCCTTTTGTAACCAAGTCGTCCACCAATACGCCGATATACGCATCGCTTCGGCCAAGAATAAACGGCTCTTCTCCGCGAATCTTACGCACGGCATTAATCCCAGCGTAGAGCCCTTGCCCCGCTGCTTCTTCATATCCACTCGTTCCGTTCATTTGTCCAGCAGTGAATAGATTTTGGACTAGTTTTGTTTCAAAAGTATTTTTCAATTGGTGCGGCACGACCACATCGTACTCGATGGCGTAACCCGTACGCATCATCTCCGCATTTTCCAACCCTTCCACGCTACGAATCATCTTGATTTGCACGTCTTCTGGAAGCGAAGTCGATAACCCTTGAATGTAGACTTCTTCCGTATTTTCTCCTTCTGGCTCTAGGAAAATTTGGTGACGCGGCTTATCGCTGAAACGTACGATTTTATCTTCAATCGATGGACAGTAACGCGCGCCGACCCCTTCGACAATCCCTGTAAACATCGGTGCACGGTGTAAGTTTTCACGAATCGTTTCATGCGTTTGTTCGTTCGTATACGTTAGCCAGCAAGGAATTTGGTCATAGCGGTAGTCTTCGTCTTTGGATGTAAAACTAAATAAGTTTGGCGTATCGTCCCCTGGTTGAATTTCTGTTTTACTATAATCAATCGATGAGCCTTTGATACGTGGCGGAGTTCCTGTTTTGAAACGCGCCAATTCAAAGCCTAATTCGAGTAAGTTCTCTGATAATTTAATCGATGGTTGTGAGTTATTGGCACCGGATGAATATTTTAATTCCCCGATAATGATTTGACCACGAGAAGAAGTTCCGGCCGTTAAAACTACCGCTTTTGAACGGTAGATGGCACCT
>CALJSD010000200.1 GCA_937976325.1 uncultured Carnobacterium sp. | reverse complement strand
TAGATGCCTCTTTTTTTATAATAATCCTTTTCTATTTGAGAATATTCAATTGGAGTATAAAAATATGCCTTTTTAGCATCTCCACTTAGGTTTTTCTGAACCAATCTAAATATAGAATTAAATGTTGAATCTTTCAGTGAATACCCTATAAATAACACCGTGTGATTAAGCATAAGAGATTGAATTAGAGTAGATATCATAGGAAAATTCATTTGATAATCCAAATAATCATCCTCTTTTAGAACGATATTTTTCGTTTTTAAATCACCATGCATTTTAATTAGATATTTTTCAGATTGTGCATATGGAATATCTATATCTTTTGAAATCACATTATACTTAGAAATACTTTTACTGAATTGTTTTTCAAGTAAAGTGTCGAAATTAGTTGTTATAATATGGCTTGGGTTTATCTTAGCAATGTACTCGTGTAGTTCATTAGGCATAGCTTTACTTTCATTTGAAAAAATTTCATCAATTTTTGCTAAGTATCGATTTTTACCAAAAATATTATAATAATATTGAGCCACCTTTAGATAATCTTCCTGTTCAATATCATTTCCAGCTGTTTTCAATTCTACCGAAAAACTATTTATTAATTCTCCCCAATTAGGAAGATTCGAATTGGCAGAAACTCCTGCTCCCACAAATAGAATTAAATTATTATCCTCCACTGCTTTTTTTATTTGAATTAATGACAAATTATAATCTTCATTCAGTTCTTTGAATTTTTGCATATTTCCTTTACCTTTCTTTATATTCGAGATAAATAACAGCCAAGCATATGCCTGGCTGTTTACTCATCAAATCAAATCACGCTTCTTCTTTTCCTTTTTTGAGGAATAATGCACCTAATGCGAGGCTGAGGCTTGCTACAAAGAGCGCTGCACTCGCATCCGCAGTTCCGGTTGCTGGAAGTTCGTTAGAGGCAACATTAGCTACTGGAGCTGGTTTGTCCATTGGTTTTTCTCCTGCTTGGGCAGCAGCCACTTGTTCTCCAGGCATTGGATTAGCCGGAGCACTTGGAGTTGCTGGCGTTACTGGCGCAGCTGGAGTCGTCGGTGTCGTTGGTTCCGCAGCAGCGACTTCTCCTTTATACACAACCGCGTAAATACTGAAGTGAGTCGTTCCGAAGACCACTTTGCCGCCTTCTTTTGTAAATGGAAGACTTTCGAGTGTCTTAGCTGGAGTGATGTAGTACACCTTATCGACTTCTCCACCTTCTTTTGCTGGCAAGCTCACTAATACGGCTGCTTTTGGTTGAACTGAATGGCCGTCTTTATCCAACAATCGGATATCGTACGCATCATAGTTCTTTCCTTGTAGCGTTTGGTCTGGTACTTTTTTCACCACCACATTCGCTACTTGTTCCAAGTCTGCTACCTTGCCTGCGATTTTCACGCTTGTTGCAGCATCTTCTAATACACGTTTAGCCACGTCTGTCGCAATCGGCGTTAATGGCGTTGCTGGTTTTTCAGGTTCTTCTGGTTGAATTTCATCCTCTGTCACTTCTTTAGTGAAGGTTGATAATTCGTAGAACTCTGCAGGTCCGCCGTCCCAAGCGACTTTCACATCGAGGATACGAGGATTTTCTCCTGGAAGTGCGAATGTTTGGAAGCTTGATTTCACTTTACCAAGGTTCTTCCATACCGATTCGCCGGCTTCGTTTAGCGTACGCACACTGACTTTCACACTCGTACCAGTTGGCACATCCGCAATTAATCGAACATGGTTAGCCGCAGTGTCTTCTGACAAGTGGTATACAAGTTCGCCTTTATTTTCAGTTGTCGCATAGCTTGTTAAGACATTGCCGTCCGCCATACTCTTCTTCAAGTTATCATGATCTTCAGCGCCCGTTCCTGTCACCGTTGGATTATTTTCAGGGTTGATAAATTCTCCATCGTTAATCACGATTTCGCTAAACCCAACGAAACGAGCATCGTATTCTGCTGTAAAGAGCACGCGCATGAATTTCGCTGTTACTGGAGTTTCAAGAACGCCTTCGATATAACGGTTGCCTGGGTTTGACGCATCATGAGTCCAGCCGTCTGTTAATGAATCATCGTGAATTTCATTTTCCACGCCGTCCCCGACTGTCACAACATCCGTCCAGTTCTTGCCGTCTTCACTCACTTGAATCTTACCGTCACGTAAATAGTTGCGCTCAGCATCTTGGATATACGCGCGAATCTTCTTCACTTGGCGAGTTGTGCCGAGTTTCATCACGATTTCACCGTCTTTATGTTGGTAATCAGAGAATTCGACAAAGTTATTGAAATCTCCATCGAATAATTGACCTAAGTTGTGAGTACGACGAACATCATTCGCTCCATAGTATTGGTGAATCCCCATCGTTGTCGATTGCAGTTCGGTTGGATCCACTTCGTTTGTCTTCACGACTAATTTTCCTGCAGGAAGCGTTTGGCCTTTATCTGTCTTATTCACGATACGAATGTAACGTACCAACGCATGTTCAGGAAGTTGGTCGGCACTCATCCATTCCACTTCGTTTGCAGAATATTCAAGCGTTAATCCTGTTTCTCCTGCATCTTTAAGCGCAATAGAGTTGGCTTCATGGAGTCTGTCTAATTTCAATCCAAGATAGCCGTTTGCTGGGATGTTAGTTCCTTGTGGCAAGGTCATTTCATAGCTACCTCGGCTGTCTACGACTGGCGTTTCCTTCAAGCTGTCGACATTCGTTACCGTTAAATCGGTATTTGGAGTATCCACATCGACCGTGAAATCCCCAATTCTCCACCATTTTCTGAGAAGTTGCGTGTTACGAACACGAACGAATTGTGCCATAAATTCTTGGAGAATATCTGCCGTACGTTCGCCAGCTAATGTTTGAAGCGTCGTCCATTGTTTACCGTCTGTTGAGTATTCGATGACACCGGCTGCTAATTTATCGCGTTCCCCTTGAACAAAGCGGACATGTTTCACTTTCTTCGTGCCGCCTAGGTCCATTTGAACCCATGCATTTTCTGGAGTGACATTCGTTTGGTTCGCATGCGCCATCATGGATTCTGTCGCATCCTTGCCGTCTTGCATTTGAAGGACGCTTGTTCCATATTTGTACACGATATTGGAGCTTAAGGTAATATTACCTGTAACCTTCTTACTACCGATTTCAAGCGGTCTATTTACCGCAATTTCACGCATCGCAAGCCATGCATTATCTTTTTTGGCTGTCGCACGCATGCGCACTGCTTGAGCCGTAATGTCGAGGTCTTTGAATTCAAGAGTGCGTTCGCGACCAGTGTACGTTGGCGTCGTGATAGCAACCCAATCGCCTTGCTCATTTTGATATTCCACAACGGCATTGCCGAATGTGTAGTTATCAGCCGTCTTCGTTCCTGTCGCAAATCCGAGCGTATGAATCTTGAGCGGTTTGTTGAAACGTAAGCCCACATAGTCGCCTCGTTCGATAACAGTCGTTGTCTTCACGATGACATGTGTATCGAAATCACCGTCTGTTACTTCTTCGAGTCCACCTTCTGCCCCTGCACGGTTTGTAATAAAGGTCGTCACGAGTTTATCTGGATGAAGCATTGTTTGAATATGTGTTGCCAAGTATTCTTTCAAGTTATTAATAAATGGACGAATATGTTGTACACCAAATTCTGCACGTTCATAGTGGTCCACATAGAAGAAGGCATAGCTGATGGATTGGTCATAATGCTTCAAGCCGGCATAGTAGTTATCCCAGACTTTGGCACTATTATTTTCCGCAAGCCCTTCTGTCGCTGTGAGTAAAGCCTCCAACGCATTCATTTGGTCCACGGTGTTATCTAACCAATAGTGGATTTGCTCAATGAGCTTCTTGTCCCCTTTTTCTTTTAAGAGAATCGCGTCGGCCTTCAATTGCGCGAAGACTTCTTTCAATTCTTTACGTTCCGCATCCAAGTTTTGACCCGCTTTGAGTTTGTTATAGAAGGCTGTTAATTTCGGAGCGAGTTCAATTGATTCTTCAAGTTTTGTAACCTGAGGCGGACGGTTTTGGTTGCGCATATGTTTTCCGAGTTCACGGAACGCTTTAGAGACGTCACTCTCTTTGAAGTTACCGTTCACCACATAGTTAAATGCCATGTCGTTAATCTCTTCGGCTTGTTCAGCACTACGCCATTGCTTCCAACCGTATTGCGCCATATCAAAGAGCGCTACTTTAGACGCTTCGGATTGTTGCATTGGGTTGAGCATAATTCCTTGAGCAAGCGATAAATCCACATTTGGATGAAGGAATTTTTCACCGCCACCGAGAATTAAGTGTTGTTTTGTATTGTCGTTACATGGCCAGTTAATCCAGAATTGAATAGGATTGTATTTCTTGCCGCCTTCTGTTAAATTGCGC
>CALJSD010000199.1 GCA_937976325.1 uncultured Carnobacterium sp. | reverse complement strand
TGACGTTTGTAAGTCACATAGGAATACTTAAAGCCTACAAGTGGCATAATGCCACGAAGGAATAAGTTTACCTCTTTGAATTTCTTTAATTCTTGAATAAAACGTTTAGAGACGAGACGATAGTCCGCATGATTGAAGACAACGTCAGCTCCAAAAAGATGCATCACTTTATAGAATCCTTCAGCTGTAATTCTTTTAAACGCTGAGTCGGTATCACGATTGTCACGAACCCCGTAAACAATCTCTGAACCATCTTTATATTCAGCCACCATTTTATCCATACAGTTGATATCATCCTGACCATCCGCATCAATTGTAATAACGATGTCTGCAAATTTCGCTGCTTCTTCCATCCCTGCTAAAACACTACTTTGGTGTCCACGGTTTCTGCTTTGTGCAATCCCAACAACATGACTATTCTCTTTTGCGTATTGTTGAATCAATTCCCATGTTTTATCTTTACTACCATCATTGACATACATCACTTTACTGTTTGGATGCACTTGTCCTGTATTGATTAAAGATTCAATCTTCTCAATAAACATGGGATTTGTATAAGGTAAAACTTTTTCTTCGTTATAACAAGGAATAACGATATATAAAATTGGATTATTTCTGTCCATTTTTTCTCCTAAAAAAGAAAATCTTTAATATTCACTAGAAATTATTTCAAAAACTAATATATCACGAATTCTCATAATAATCACTAGTTAAAAGAACATTTGAATCGCAAGTATAATGATTAAAAGAACCACCACTGAAACTAGCCACACATTTAAGAAATGATTGTATTTTCGAAGGCCTGATTTTGGAGTACGGTGTACTTGTAGGCTTTCTTCTTCACGTTCAGAATGAGACTCTTCTTCTCTTTCAAAAGACGACAAACGACTGTCTCTACGACTTTGTTTTTCCTCTAGTTCTTCTAACTCTCTATTCTGTTTTTCTAATTGTTCTTTATACGATTTTCTTGTTAATAAAGGTTCATTTGGCATTAATTATTCTCCTTTATGCATCCAAGCATATTGTGCTGCAATAATTGTCTTTGCATCCGCAATCTCGCCTGCCTGGATTTTTTGCATCACTTCTTCGAGTGGCATCCATAAGATTTCTACAAATTCATCTTCGTCTGCAGGTTTTGCATCTTCCTTGACCGTCACATTTTTTGCTTGGAATAATGTGATTTTCTCATCGCAGAATCCGGGCGTTGAGACCATTTCCATCATCTTCACCCATTCACTTGCAACAAGATTTGTTTCTTCTTCTAATTCACGTTTTGCGGCTTCTAGAGGCACTTCTTCCTTCGAGTCTAATTTCCCCGCTGGAATTTCTAAGAAATGCATTTCTAATGGCTTTCTATATTGACGAACGAGTAACATCTTTCCGTCACGAATGACAAGTACCGCTACTGCTCCTGTATGGAACACAAGGTCTCGCGTAGAAGTTTTTCCATTTGGTAGTTCCACGATATCTTGTGTCACTGTAAAAATACGTCCTGAATATTTCACATCACGTTGAATTGTTTTTTCTGTAAAGTCCATAATTTCGCCTCCATTTTGCTTTATTATAATTGGTTTTACGTCTTTCAACAATTGATTTTACTAAACTTTAATGGCAAAAAAACTGAGTGGCACAAACGACCACCCAGTTTCTTCTTAACGTCGGTTATTTTGTTGTTGTCGAATTTGTGAGTTAACAGTTGCTTCATTCGTTTGTGAAGAACTGCTTGATTTTCCAAAATAAGCATCATAAACTTGCTTAGCAACTTTGGCAGCATAGTCATCTGGTAAACCATCTTTGAAGTATGGTGCAACAACAGCCACTACGATTTCCGGATTATCATATGGCGCATACGAGATGAAGGTTGAGTTTTCAACGGCTTCATTAGTATATGCTGGATTTGGTCCCGAATAGAACGCTTCGACAGTCCCTGTTTTACCAGCGACTTGCGGAGAATACGTTCTGAATGTCGTAGCTGACGTTCCGTTTTCACCATGCGTTACACGGTATAGACCTTCTTTAATATGATCTAAGATTTCTTTATTCACTTGAATCGAGTTCATAATCTTCGTTGGTACCACATCTTCTAAATTACCAATGCCACCACTTGGACTTGTTTCATGAATTTCTTTCACTAAACGTGGAGCAATACGTGTACCCCCATTCGCAATCGTTGACATATATTGCGCTAATTGAAGCGGTGTGTATAAGTCAAACTGACCGAACGCAAAGTCAAGTGCAGAGAAAGCATTGGCTGTTCCACCGTTATACCCTTTGCCTTCATTTGGAAGGTCAATCCCTGTACGAACACCAAGCCCAAACTGTGCATAATACTCACGGAGCTTATCAAATAGGCTTAGATTAATATTTAAACGTCCGCCTTTTTCGTACGTTGTTTGTCCACCCATCTTCATCGCCAGTTTAATCATATAAACGTTTGATGAACGTTCTAAGGCATCTAAGTCTGTTAATTCCATTTTACCATTACGGTTAAACCATGAACTCTTTGGTTTAGACGCTTCGAATTCAATTGGTTCATCGACAATCGTATTATCCTCAAGCGTGATTGCTCCATCCATATACCCTGATAGGACGGTTGCTGGTTTTACAACAGACCCCATTCCAAATGAGTTATTGATGGCACCAAGAGCATCGTCTTCGACACCCGTTGAATGAAAGTTTTCATCAAATTTCTTTTTCTTCCCTGTAATTCCAAGAATGTCTCCATTTTTTGGATTCATTACAACGATATACACACGGTCCGCAGCAGGATCCGTCATCTCTTCAACAGACTTCTTTGCAATCTCTTCAATTTTCTTTTGGAATTCAGTATCAATCGTTAAGACAAGGTTTGACCCGCCTTTACCTGGATACGTTTCAGTCGTATTCACCACTTCACCTTTTGTATTGGTTTGTGATTTTACAACTGTCTTCGTTCCGCTAAGTACTGTTTCATATTGTTCTTCTAAATAACTTGTTCCAACACGATCATTAAGTGAGTAGCCTTGCGCTAGAAGTGACTTCACTTTATCTGAAGGAAGCCCAGTCTTTTCAGAAGATACGGTTCCAAGAATCGTCTTCAACATATCGCCCATTGGGTATTCACGATCCCAGTCAGAATCAACATCGACCCCGCGAAGCTCTCCAAGTCGTTCACTAATTTTAGCGACTTCTTGTTCTGTGACCC
>CALJSD010000198.1 GCA_937976325.1 uncultured Carnobacterium sp. | reverse complement strand
GAATATCATGGTGCCTATGATATGAATATTAGCTTTGAAGCATACTACGATAGTCAGTTTGATTCTAAAGAGATTTCAAAAGAAGAAGGACTTAAACGATATCAGAGCTATGTTGAACTACTTTTCAAAAAATTCCCTGATGCAGTCGGTGGTCTTTCAGAGGATAAGCAGACCCTTGATGGAACGATTAAAAACGGGAAAGTGGACACTCAAGCAAAAACCATTACTTTCACTGCCCCAATTTTCTTTGCAGGTGACATACGAGCAACAACTTCTGTTCTCAGCGACAAACCTGTCACATATTCATATTCAATCGAAAATGATATTCTAACGTTAACACTCAGTGGAAATGACGAAATTTATAATCTTCCAGAAACAATTGTCCTTCAGTTCCAAAAAGTTCAAGAATAAGAAAAAGGAATCAAGCAGCTGCTTGATTCCTTTTTCACTTCAATACTACTTTTTTTAATTAATAACATTCAAACTACGGTCTGATTTGGATATCTACGTAGTGGCGATAATAACTGTACCGGGTTGAGCCTTGGGTCTCAACTCGGTTCTTTACTATAACAACCCAAAGGTCCGAAAGTATTTTTATGGAAACACTGTTTCCTACTTAAGATAGCCTTGGCTTTGAAGGAACTCACGGGCAACTGTTTCAGCAGACTTACCCTCTACTCCCACTTCATAGTTCATGCGACTCATCTGTTCCGCCGTAATCTTTCCTGCTAACACATTCAACACGCCTTCCAATTCTGGATGTTGTTTCAACAACGCTTCTTTCATTAAAGGTGCGCCTTGGTAAGGTGGGAATAATTGCTTGTCGTCTTCTAGCACCACAAGGTCATAACGCGTGATTTCTGCGTCCGTTGAATACGCGTCGGTGATTTGAATGTCACCCGATTGAATCGCTTGGTAGCGAAGGCTTGGTTCCATCGTTGCGACGTTGAGGTTCAATCCGTATACCTTTTGAAGGCCGCGGTTTCCGTCATCTCGGTCATTGAATTCAAGTGTGAATCCAGCTTTTAATTGACCTTCGACTTTCTTCAAGTCTGAGATGGTCTTGAGTCCGTATTTTTCAGCGATGGCTCTTGGGACCGCGACGGCATACGTATTTTGGTATTCCATTGGCTTCAAGTATGCCAAATTGTCTTGCTTCAAGATGCCATCTTTCGCCAATTCGTACACTTCTTCTGGATCATGCGATACTTTTGGCGCTGGCTTCAACAAGCTCTCCGTAATCGTTCCTGTGAATTCTGGGTAAATGTCGATGTCCCCATTCTTCAAGGCTTCATACAAGAACGTTGTCTTCCCGAAGTTTGGTTTCACTTCGACTTTCAGCTTCGTATTTTCCTCAATTAAGAGTTTATACATATTCGCTAAGATTTCTGGTTCAGGTCCTAATTTACCAGCGATGATAAGGGTTTGTTGGCCCATCGAAGGCATCATCCCTGAAACAAAAGACGCTCCGAGTCCGGCAAATAGAACGATAAACGTTGCGAAAATCGTTTTTAGTTTGGCATGTTCCATCCATTTCAACAATGTACTAAATGCAATCGCAAGAACAGCTGAAGAAATCGCCCCGATTAGAATCAAGCTGGCGTTGTTGCGGTCAATTCCAAGAAGGATGAAGGAACCGAGTCCCCCTGCCCCAATTAACGCTGCAAGAGTGGCTGTTCCGATAATAAATACCGCTGAGGTGCGTACCCCTGACATGATGACAGGCATCGCGATTGGAATCTCGAATTTCTTCAATCGTTCCCACTTCGTCATCCCGAAGGCAACTCCCGCTTCTTCTAAGCTTGGGTCAATGCCCTGTAGTCCCGTAATCGTATTTTGTAAAATCGGGAATAAGGCGTAAATGACAAGAGTTGTCAGTGCTGGGACCGTTCCAATCCCCATAAATGGAATAAAGAGCCCTAATAGCGCAAGAGATGGAATTGTTTGGAAAATCCCTGCCACTTGAAGAACAAATGCCGCAGAGCGCTTATGTGAGCTTAATACGACGGCTAGTGGTACGGCCACGACAATTGAAATCAGTAAGGCTAATAGCGATAGTTGTAAATGTTGCCCTAGTGCTACTGTCCAGTCACTAAAACGGTCTTGGAAGGTCGTTATCAAATTATGCATGAACGGCACCTCCTTTGAACAATTCTTGGACAAATTCCGTTGCAGGATGCTCTAAGATTTCTTCAGGACGTGCGACCTGCTCAATAGCTCCGTCTTTTAAAACCGCAATACGGTCCGCCAACTTCAACGCTTCATCCGTATCATGGGTAACGAAAATCGTCGTCATCTTGAACTCACGGTGCAATGCCTTTGTGAGTTCTTGTAGTTGCTTACGAGAGATGGCATCTAAGGCCGAGAATGGTTCGTCCATGAGAAGCGTCATCGGTTCTGCAATCATAGCTCTGACAATCCCTACCCGTTGTTGTTCCCCTCCAGAGAGTTCGCTTGGAAGTCGTTTAGCATAATCTTCTGCTGGAAGTCCTACCTTGTCGAGTAGTTCCTTTGTTTTTGCAGCGATTTGTTCCTTCTTCCACCCTTTCATTTCAGGGATGAGCGCGATATTTTCCGCTACCGTTAAGTTTGGAAACAGCGCGATTTGTTGAAGGACATAGCCCGTCTCTAAGCGTAATTTTCGTTGATTATGTTCTTTGATTCGTTTTTCGTTTAAATAAATATTTCCATCAGTCGGTTCAATCAACTGGTTAATCATCTTCAACATGGTTGTTTTCCCTGAACCGGATGGCCCCACTAACACCATAAATTCGCCGTCGTTAATCGTAAGGTTCACGTCTTTTAAAACGATTTTCTCATCATAACGCAAGGCGACATTTTTATATTCAATCATACTAACCCTTCTTTATTTAATTAATTTATACTCCGCTTTTACTCCCTTTTGTACAGCGGGACGTTGGGCAATTCGGTCAGCCCATTCATTTAAATGTGTATAGCTTTGTGCGTCAAGAAACTCTGCAGAATTTTGATACAAGTGCCCTTGAACAAGTCGTCCGTACCATGACCAGATGGCGATATCGGCAATCGTATATTCGTCTCCTGCGATATATGGGCGTTTGGCTAACTCTTGATCGAGCAAGTCTAATTGGCGTTTCGCTTCCATTGTGAAACGGTTAATCGCATACTCAATTTTCTCTGGTGCGTAGTTGAAGAAGTGTCCAAATCCGCCTCCTAAGAATGGTGCTGCTCCTGTTTGCCAGAAGAGCCAGTTTAGGACTTCTGTACGTTTAGCAGTGTCTTGCGGAAGGAATTTTCCGAATTTTTCTGCTAAATAAAGCAAGATATTCGCTGACTCGAAGACGCGAATCGGCTCATCCCCTGAACGATCTAAGAGTGCTGGAATCTTCGAATTCGGGTTAATCGCTACAAAGTCGCTACCGAATTGGTCCCCATCCATAATTGAAATCTTGAATAAATCATATGCTGCCTTGTCGACGCCTGCTTCGAGTAATTCCTCCAGCATAATCGTCACTTTAATGCCGTTTGGTGTACCGAGCGAATACACTTGTAAATCTGTTTCTCCGACGGGCAATGTTTGTTCAAAACGAGCCCCTGCTGTTGGACGGTTAATTCCTGAGAATTTCCCTTGGTTGCTATCGGCTGCGCTCCAAACGCGTGGTAATTGATATTCTGTCATATGGTATCCTCCTTGAATCTCTTTAGAATTATTTTAACATGATACTTCCATTCTCTTTGAAACATCTGCTTATGAATAATTTCTCAAGCAGAAACTTTTGTAAATAAATTTTTTAATGTTAGACTTAATAGTATAAACAACAAAGGAGGTCTTCAAATGTCATTAGAAGATAAATTACAACAAGCATCAGGTGCTGCAAAAGAAGTATTAGGTAAAGTTACTGGTGATAAAAGCACTGAAACAGAAGGTGCAGTAGAAAAAGGTTTAGGTAAAGCCAAAGAAGTTATCGAAAACGTTAAAGAAGGCGTTGAAGGCGCAGTAGAAGGAATTAAAAATACTTTCAACAAATAATAGAACCTAACAAATAAGAGCCGCTACAAATGTAGTGGCTTTTTTTCTTTATAAAATATACTCTGCCAGTAAGCGTTCAAACTCGCGAATATCGATTCCGCGTTTCAATTCAATCTTAATGTGTCCAGCTCTGGTCCATAATTCCACTTCTGCCGTGTAATCGAGGATGCCTGCATTTTCTGTAGACCACATATTCACTGCGCTGTATGGCAAGGAATACATCTCGACTTTCGTTCCCGTGAGTCCTTGGACGTCTTTGACAATCAAGCGTTTATTGGTGAATACTGCCACATCTCGTACCGTTTTAAAGGCGCGGTCTGCCACCTCTCCTGTCACAAGAATTTCTTCGATATCGCGTGGGACATCCACTTCTCGGTAGAAGACCCATTTGAGTGCTGTTGTTTCGTTTTCGATTTCCATATCCAATCCCCAACTTTCTAGTTATAATACATCTACAATTTCCCAAAGAATATCTTTCCATGTAACCTTCTTGCGTCCATTAATCGTTTCAAATAAATGGTACACTTTCAGATGATTGTCATTGCGAAATACAAAATCGAAGCGGAATTCACGTCCGTTTGGAGAAATCGCATCGAACTTGGTTTTATATTTATCATGAACTGGACTCACTGGATACTTATTAAACATCATACGACGATAATCCCCTGCTTCTCTAAGACAGTTTTCAAGTTCCTCACAGAATTCCACAAACATCTGATAGAGCTGTTCCTCGGAAAGTCTGCGACTGCGCACGAGTGACTTACAGTCTGAAAATCCCCAGCGTGTCATATCGATGGCAAACGAAAACCCTTCTTTATTGATTCTATTTAAAAACTCTTCACGGTTCATGCTTGTCCTCCATTACTGTTTTCTCTGGCCCATTCGGGATTGCTATAATAGCGCACGAAGAAATGAGGGTCTCCGCCCGCTTCGTCCATTTTATCTTTAATGCTCACTTCTGGATGAGTGACTTCTCCTGTTTTTGTAAAATACTCTCCGATTTTACCCGTGCGATTTTG
>CALJSD010000197.1 GCA_937976325.1 uncultured Carnobacterium sp. | reverse complement strand
CTATTGCTCCAATTTCTGAAATATCTTCTAAAATAAATTCTTTTTTATTTTCTAATCTATTAGCTACATTCATTGCAACATACATTCCAGTAGCTATCGCAGTTACATAACCTTCTCCACCTGTTATTTGTCCTGCAAAATAAATATTATCTTTATTTTTTAATCTCAAAGTTTTATCTAAAAGTTTTGTAGAATTGATAAAAGTATTTCTATGCATTACTCCATATCTTATAAATTCAGCATTTTCTAAACCTGGTATCATAGAAAAAACTCTTTTTTGTTCTCCAAATTTTAAATTAGTTTGGAAGCCTACTATATTATATAACTTTCCTTCTTTATCATCTTGTCTTAATTGAACAACTGCATAATCCATTTTTTCTGTTCTTGGATTGATAAGTCCCTTTGGTTTTAAAGGTCCAAAAGTCATTGTTTTTTCTCCACTCATTGCAATTTTTTCAATAGGCATACAGGCATCAAATAATTTTTCTTTTTCAAAATTTTTAAGTTCTGCTCTTTCAGCTTTTATAAGTTCATTGTAGAAATTATAGTATTCTTCTTTATTCATAGGACAGTTTATATATTCTCCATCACCTTTTCCATATCTTGATTGAAAATATGCTTTGTTCATATCTATACTTTCAAAGGTTACGATAGGTGCAGCAGCATCATAGAAATATAAACTTTCTTCTCCTGTAATTTCACTTATTTTTTCAAAAAGTTTATCAGAAGTTAAAGGGCCACTTGCAATAATTACAATTTTATCATTAGGAATTTCTATAAATTCTTTTTCGTTTTCTCTACGTTGCAACTTCATTCCCAGTGCCTTTTATGACTTATATAATTTTAATTACGTTAAGTAAAATAAGATTTTAAAAGTTATTCCCACTCTCTTCATAGTAAGAAACTACTAACGTTTTCGACGAAAATTAACACTTAGGCATAAAACTTTCATCAGAAGTTTTAACTTTTATAATTTACTATGAACGAATAGTTTTTTCCTTAATGCAAGAATAATTGACGATACCTATAATTACAATAGTTTATATATTATTTTTGACAGACTGATTTTTCTACATGATTCAGATCTGTTATGAAAGTGATCAAGTAATTTTGATAAACTTATGAAGAATATTAAAGGAAAACACTTTTACAAAGCTCGTCAATTTTGTTTTTCTATTTCCCTTTCATCTGCTTTAATAGGAGTTTTCTCAACAAATTTTATTTGCGTCATCTTTTCTATTATTTAGTTAACAATACTTTTTTTTCTTGAATCACTGAGTAATATCCCACGATTTATAGTACATATTTCCATGAAAAATGCTGTTTTGACTTCAAACTTCATATCAGATTTTATCAAAAATATCATTTACTCCTATGTGTAATCATGATTTCCCCACTTTTACTATTTTTAATTCAAAACAAATAATCAATTCACGTAGATAAGATTTAACATCTGTACACTATACATTCCCGAGAGTAGAAAGTAACTTTATTTTTTGTGCACAAATCTGAACTTTATCCTCATAAGCTAATTTCGTATGAAAACACCACAATTGCTAAATTTTCTGCCTAAGTGTTGGAGTTCACTTCATCCCCGCAAGTATTCTTCTCTTTCTATGCATTCTGCACTCTCCCCTAATTCGTCCCCATACTCATGGTTTCTGGTAAGGTGCTGCCGCCGTCGATGACGATTTGGCTTCCTGTGAGGTAGCTGGCTTCGTCGCTTCCAAGGAAGGCGAAGAGTTCGCCGACTTCGAGTGGGTCTGCCAAGCGTTTCATTGGCACGCCTACTGCGATGTCTTGGATGGCACTTTCTGGGTTGTCTGGGTTGGATTCGATGGCCATCTTTTCAACCATTGGAGTTCTTGCATATCCGAGTTGTGAGCAGTTCACGCGGATATGACGGTCTGCGTATTCCACAGCCAAGCATTTTGTTAAGCCCACGAGCGCTGCTTTTGTCATGGCGTAGGCTGCTTCTCCGGCATCGGCTACGATATCCCCTGTCACTGATGAAGCAATGACGATGCTACCACCGCCTTGTTCAAGCATATAAGGGATGACCGCTTGACAGCTATTCCATACGCCTTTGATATTCACATCGATATGGAAGTCGCGCATTTCATCGCTCATTTCTTCAAATGGAGCCAAGCGACAAACCCCAGCGTTGCAACAAGCCACGTTCACTTCCCCGAAGGCGTCTTTTGCCTTCTTGGCTGCTTCTTTCATATGGTCTTTGTTTGAGACGTCTCCGACATAAGTCACGATTTGGGCGCCGTAAGTTTCTCTTAATTCTTTCGCCGTTTCTTCGACTTCTGGTAATAAGTCGACAAGACACATCTTAGCGCCGTATTTGGCATAGACCGTTGCAATTCCCTTTCCGAGACCAACGGCTGCTCCAGTGATAAGTGCTACTTTTCCTTCTAATTTTTTCATGGTTTTCTCTCCTTTAATATTCTTTTTCTCCATCAGGGGTTTCAATGGTTACTTTGACATGTTTCCAACGAATGAGGACCATCCATAACCAGATGCACACGCCGACTCCCATGTACACGGCAAATGAAATCCAAGAACCGATTCCTTGTCCAAGTGTACAGAAGAATGCGATGGCAAGCATGATCACCATGGCCAAAATCCGTAAGGCATTTCCACCTTTAACCGTATTTTTATTATTGACATACCACTCAGGATGGTTGTTGCGGATGCGAAGTGCGGAAATCATGGTTAAGGCGTACGCGCAGGCACAGCCAAATGACATCAAGTTGAAGAAGTCATTCATGAAGGTCGTCGCATTTTGCAACAGAATAAAGATTAAGCTAATCACGAGTAGGAAAATATTCGGTAAAATTGGTTGTTGGTGACGGTTGAGTTTCATAAACGCTTGTGGAAGGAAGTTGTTCTTTCCCATTGAGTACAACATCCGTACTGTTGACATCCAGAATCCTAAGATGGATGCAAGCATTCCAAGTAAAATCGAAATGCAACCGTAGATGAGTGGCCATACTTTCCAGCCTAAGATTTTCTCCATGGCAATAATCGACATAAAGCCGTTTGACGCATCATTGGCTAGTAGGTTATCGAACGTATCGAGACCTGCCACGCAGAAGAAGAAAAACGTATAGATGATTCCACAAGTCAAAACGGAACCACAGATAGCCTTCTTCGTATTCGAGATTGGGAAGTCCCCTTCTTCCACCATTTGCGGAACGGTCTCAAAACCGAAGTACGGTGTGATGAGAAGCGCCATCCCGATAATCCAGCCCGGAATAATAAAGGTACTATCCACATTTGATTGGAATAGATTTGAAAAATTACTAATGTTCCAATGTCCGGACGTGAGTAAGAGGATGCCCGTGATAATCGTTGTTGTGATATTGGCGAATAGGAAGAACGCCTGTGCTTTGACGAGCATTTGTACATCCTGCAAGCTCAAAACGAATACAAACAATAGAATCACGATGGCAATCATCATAATATTATTGAAGCTGAGGGCAAGCCCAAATGTTCGGCTAATAAAGGTGGCGATGGCCATTACTACAGCCGGTGGAACGGATATCCACGCGGCCATAATTAACCATGAGGCTAAGAACCCGGCATGCTTATTAATGCCGACTGTGTTGTAGATGAGTTCCCCACCAGCCGTTTTGAACAGTGGCGAGATTTCACTATAAACAAGCGCAATTGGGAGAATGGCCAGTGTCATCAGTGCAAAAGCTAAAAATGTACCTGGCCCACAATAATTATAAAAAACTGAATCCCAATAACTGACAAATGTGAAAATTGATCCTGTTGCGACGGTGTAAACAAATACGATTTTTAAACTTTTCTGTAATCCATTACTATTTTCTTTGGTTGACACATAAATCCCTTCTTTATAGTTTTGTACAATTGGTAACGGCGCCTGTTACTGTTTGCACTTTAAGTGTACTCCTTTGCTCAATCTTTATCAAGGTGACATTCCGTTATTTAACGTTTTCTTCTGGAAATATTCGTATTATGTGATTTTTTATACATTTATAAGCGCACAAAAAATCGCCTTCCAGAAGGCGTGCCTTCCGTCCAGCGATGGTTTTGGTTATTTAATTATTCTTGCCCTTTAACTTCAGGCGTTGCGACATCCTCACCAAACCACTTCTGGCTGATTTGTTGGAAGATGCCCTCTTGATAGAGTTCCTTAAAGGCCTGGTTCAGCGCTTCAAGTAATTTCTTATCGGCAGGACGTACCCCTACCGCAAATGATTCACTCTCGAATCCTGAAGGAATCGTATCGTATTGATCAGCGATGCCTTCTGTTGTGAGGTAGTAATCCGCGTATACACGGTCGATAAGCAAGGCGTCGATACGGTCATTCTTCAAGTCGATAATGGCCTCGTTCACGCTTTGGTATTGGTCGGCGTCCCCGCCTTTGACACGGTTCTTCAACACTTCTGGATTCTCTTCAAAATCCAACATCCCAGATGATCCGTTTTGTGCGCCAAGGACTTTGCCTGTCATATCTTTTACGGAGTGAATGCCACTCGTTTTCTTCACGACTAAGATTTGCGTATTTTGCATATAGGGAATCGTGAAGGCGACTTTCTCGCGACGTTCGTCAGTGGCCGAATACCCATTCCAGATGGCGTCAATCGTGCCGTTTTGAAGTTCCGTTTCCTTCATGTCCCAGTCAATCGGTTGGAAGTGAACCGTGATGCCGAGTTTCTTCGATACGTACTGAGCGAGTTCGATATCAAAGCCGGCATAGTCGCCATTCTTCTCCTCGAAGCCCATCGGAACAAAGGTATTATCGAAGCCCACCGTGATGCTCTTTTGTTGTTGGTATTTATCCCAGTTATCGACTGTTGGATTGCTTGCCAGTTGCGTGCAGCCTGCAAGAGTCATGACCGCCACCCCTACAAGTGCCAAAAAACCTAGGATTCCTTTTCGTTTCTTCATAGTGGCCTCCTATTTCGGTTCGAACGTCAATAATTCGTCCGCGATATTCTCGGCAAAGGTTAAATCGTGGGTCACGACGATTTGCGTCATTCCGAGTTCTTTATTTTGGAGGATTAACTTCTCTACTTCTAGGCGAAGGGCTGGGTCGAGCGCTGACGTTGGTTCGTCGTAGCCGATGATTTCAGGGTCAATCATCATCGCACGTGCCAAGGCCACCCGTTGTTTTTGTCCGCCCGAGAGTGAATATGGGAACGCGTCCTCGTGTCCTTCTAAGCCGAGGCGTTCTAAGAGTGCGCGTGCCTTCGCGTTCGCTTCTTCTTGAGGCATACCGTTCATTTTCACCGGTGAAATCGTTAAGTTTTCTAATACGGATAAATGTGGGAATAATTGGAAGTCTTGGAACACGAATCCAAGCAATTGGCGCTTTGCGAGTTCATCGAGCGCTAAGGATTCGCCGTTATAGAACACTTCTCCAGAGTCGATTTTTTCAAGGCCTGCTAACATCCGAAGCAAGGTTGTTTTCCCGCCTCCTGAAGGTCCAACGATGGCCAAGATTTTCCCTTCGTGAATGGTTAAGTTGAAATCGGACAAGATTTGTTTATCGCCGAATCGTTTACTAATATTGCGTAATTCTAACATCTGCTTGTCCTCCTATTTATAATAACTGAATTTCTTTTCAATGCGTTTCGCCACAAGCGTCACAACCCCGATAACAATCAGGTAAATCGCTCCTGCTAGAAACATCGGAACGAGGCTGGCGTCGCGGTTAGCTGCGGTACGGCTGGCTAGAATTAGGTCTGAGATTCCAAGTGCGTATACAAGGGACGTATCTTTGACAAGACTCATGATTTCATTGAAGACACTTGGCAAGACAATCTTCGTCACCTGTGGAAGAACGATATAGCGAATCGTCGCTCCTGGCGTGAATTTCAACACCTTCGCCGCTTCATACTGCCCTTTTGGAATCGTATCGATCCCCCCGCGGAAAATCTCCGCAAAGTACGCCGCATAGTTGAGCGTGAAGGCAATAAGCGCTGCTGGGAGTCGGTCTAGACGAATGCCGATACTTGGCAAGACGTAATAAATAAAGATCAGTTGTAATAACAGAGGTGTCCCTCGCATCACCCAGATGTAGATATAGATGAACCAGTTGAGTGGCTTCCATTTCAGCTGCATCGCAAAGGCAATGAGAATGCCTAGCGGAATCGAGAAAATGAGCACGAGTGCGAACACTTCTAATGTCGTCACTGCTCCGTGTAATAAACTTGGTAAAATTTCGAGTGAATAAGACAAATTCAGGACCTCCGTCTGTTGTTTGATGGTTTATAGTATAGCACAATCCGATTATTAAAAAAAGATTAAAGTTCCAGGAGAACGTTCTCATTTTCAAGTTTTTTCATTTCTTTCAAAACAAATGAAAACCGCAACTGGATGCGCTCCAATTGCGGTTCGTTTTGTTATTCGAGTACGCCTTGTTCTTTTTTACGACGTTCTTTGATTAAGTCTTTGACCGAGATAAGGACCACGGCTGCCAGAATCATCGCCATGCCGACAAAGTCAATCGCGAAGAAATGCTCGTTCATGATCAGGAAGGCGAAGAACACCGCAGAAATCGGTTCGACCGCGGCAATCAGACTGCTCTTCACAGGGCCGATATAGCTCGTTCCTTTTAAAAACATCGTGTAAGAGATAATCGTTCCAATGAGAATAATCCCTGTCAGCGCGGCAAGAATATCCACGCTATACTCAAGTTCCATCGTCGTAAGGCCGCTCATTGGGAAGAGAATGACTCCTGCAATGACCATGCCCACTCCAATCACGGTCAGACTTCCGTACTCTTGAATGAGTTTAATCGGAAGCATGATGTAAATGGCGTACGTGAAGCCACTAAAGATGCCCCAGAAGAGCCCGAGTGGTGTCACGCTGAGTTGATTGAGTTGGCCGTGTGTGGCAATGATGAATGTCCCCAGAATCGCGAGGACAATCGACGTCACTTCAGATGCGGTCGGTGTCGTGCGATTTTTCAAGCACATGTACACCAGAATAATCACCGGGCAGAGGTACTGCAAGACGGTCGCAGTCCCGGCATTACTAAGGTGAATCGCCTCAAGATACGTAAACTGGTTCATGAAGAGCCCGATAAATGCAAAGAGTGTAATCTTGGCGTAGTTCTTCTTCTCCTTAAAGAAGGCGACCAGTTGTCCACGGGTAAACGCATAGCTCATCGCTAATAAACATACCCCAGAGATAATCAGACGGAGGTCGGTCAAGGCGAGTACGCCCATTCCGTGCGCCATTAAGTATTGACCACACGCGCCACTCATCCCCCAGGCAATCCCGGCAAAGAGCGTCATCAAGGTTCCTTTTAATAGTTGTTGTTTTGGTTGGTTTAGTTGTTCTGTCGTTTTCATACCACCGATTATAGCACAATCCGCCCTCTTCCTGTACCTTCAATTCCTGGAAAATGGAATTATTAAGATTTCAAGCAAACGTACTTTTTAGTTTGCCCTTTCCCCTTTTATTTTGTTACACTAAATAGGAAATTTTTACGAGGGAGGATCGAATAAAACACATGAAAAAATTCACGGTTGCAAGTGCAACTTTACTATTATTAACCACTCAAGCAGTTCATGCAGAAACCGCTCAAGAGACGACAACAGCCCAACCAACGACAGCTGTTCAAACCACTCAGTCTCGTGAAGCCACCACAGAAACGACCCAAGCGCCCCGCTACCAAACGCGCGAGGTAGCTGAAGAAACACCAAAAGAATCCACATATACAGGTCTCGTATACGAAAACGGCAACACCTTCTATCACATCAATGGTAAAGCCCTTCTCTCCCAATGGAAATGGGAAAACGGACGCTGGTACTACTTCGATGACGAAGGCAAGATGATGACCTCTGGAATGACTCCTGACGGCTACCTCCTGGATGCCCAAGGGAAAATTGCTAATCCTGGCTGGTTAAACGCGAATGGAACTTGGTACTACGCACTCGCAGAAGGAAAAGCCTTCCGAGGTGACTGGAAGAAAATTAATGGAACTTGGTATGCATTCCACGACAACGGGAAAATGTATGCTGGCGAATGGAGCGGTAACTACTTCCTAAAAGCAGATGGTGCGATGGCCGATAACGAATGGGTTTTCGATAAGAACTACAATAGCTGGTTTTACATCAAGCCAGGCGGTATTTATGCACGTAATGAATGGAAAGGCGACTACTACTTAAAAGGTGGCGGCTATATGGCTCAGAGCGAATTCATTTACGATAGCAAATACCAAGCCACTTATTATCTCGATGCATCGGGTAAATACGTCCGCGATCAATGGAAGGAAATCGACGCCAAATGGTACCATTTCCGCAAATACGGTGAAATGGATACGAGCAAATGGGTTGGCTCTTACTATGTGAAGTCTGACGGTGCGATGGCCGCAAGCGAACTCGTTTTCGACCCAACGTACAATAGTTCTTTCTACTTTGACAAAGATGGCAACTACTTAAGCAAACAATGGAAAGAAGTCGACGGTGAACGGTACTACTTCAAAGACGGTGGCTATATGGCCAAGAGTCAATGGGTGGATTCATACTACTTAAAAGAAAATGGACGCATGGCGAAAAGCGAACTGGTTTACGACCCTACGTACAATAGTTCTTTCTACTTTGACGAAAATGGGAAATACCTAAACAAGCAATGGAAAGAAATCGACGGCGACTGGTACTACTTCAAAGACGGTGGCTACATGGCCAAAAATGAATGGGTCGATTCTTACTTTATCAAGGGCAATGGACGTATGGCGAAAAACGAAATGCAATACGACCAATCGACTGGTTCTTCGTACTATTTCAAAGAAGATGGAACATACGCGAAGAACTACTGGGCAAAAGTCGGTGACTACTGGTACTACTTCAAGTCCAACGGAAAAGTTGCGCGTAAAGAATGGATTGACAATCAATATTACGTACTCGATAACGGTAAAATGGCGACTGGTACGCATATCATCGACCACTATCAATACGTATTTGATGGGAGCGGAAATATCTTGAGCAAGAAAGCAGTCGATATCGGTTGGGTCGAAAAAGACGGCAAACGTTACTTCTACAATGGTGCAAGCCAACGTCTTGGGGATGAAACAACCAAGAAAGTCATGGACATCAGTGAACACCAAGGTCATATCTCGAACTGGGAAGGCATCATCAAGGATAATGATATCGATGCGGTCATCGTTCGTATCGGATACTCTGGGGCCGAAGATAAACATCTCGCCCACAACATTAGCGAGTTAAACCGTCTTGGCGTGCCTTACGGAATTTACCTCTACACATACGCTTCTACAGAGGCAGAAGGTGTAGAAGATGCCGAACAAACCATTAATTTAATTAAGAAATACAATATTAAACCGACTTACCCTATTTACTTCGACTTAGAAGATTGGCGTTATACAAATGGTGCCAAATCTGCGCCAACGGATACCGCTACTTGGGTGAAAATCTGGAAAGCGTACCGTGACACGATGGCTAAAGCTGGATACACAAACGTGCGTATTTACAGTTATCAATATCTCTTACAAAATCGTTTAAACGATCCTGAAATCTTAAAATACGTGGACTGGGTGGCAGCCTATACTCCACAGCTCACCTACCAACTTCCATACAGCCAACCAAGCTGGGGCTGGCAATATACCGATAAGGAATTTGTCACTGGCCTTGGAAATGTGGATATGAGCGTTTGGTTTGGACGTTAATCATGATTTTTAGAAAGTCTCATTCATCGAATGAGGCTTTTTATTTTCGGAGAAAGTATGAAATTTGTTTTAGGTAATTGTGTCTTTCATTCGTTTTTGGTACACTGGGAAAGGATAAATTGTTACAAGGAGGTTTTTATGAAACATACAGGAAAAGTCACGCTCTTAACAGCTGCCCTACTCGCCCTTTCGGCACATGCGGTTGCTGCAGAGACGACTCAAACTGAAACGACCGTTCAACCGACGACTGCGGAAGTCACAACGGTTCAAGCAACGACAGAAGCGACAACGACTTCAGAAGCTTCTCTTCCGAAAGATTCTAAAAACGACGTCGATATTCATGTGTATAAGCCAGGTGAAGAACCAAAATACACTGGTCTTTACAAAGCAGACGGCGAAACATACTATCAAGTGGACAGTAAGCCAATCACGAATACGTGGAAATGGCACGGCGGACGCTGGTATTACTTTGGCGCTGACGGAAAGATGTTCAAGTCAACCGTTACTCCGGATGGCTATCTTGTGGACATCGAAGGAATGCTCGTTAGTCCAGGTTGGAGCTACCAAGGTGTTAAATGGTACTATGCTGAGTCTGGCGGAAAAGTATTCCGTGGCGATTGGAAGAAAATCGGTGGCGTTTGGTACGCATTCCATAACGATGGCTCAATGTACTCTCACGAATGGAGCGGCAGCTATTTCTTAAAAGATAGCGGTGCGATGGCAGATAACGAATGGGTTTTCGACAGAAACTACAATAGCTGGTTCTATATTAAGCCAGGTGGTGTTTACGCAAGCCGCGAGTGGAAAGGCAACTACTACTTGAAGGCTGGCGGCTATATGGCCCAAAGCGAATTCATTTACGATCCAAATTACAAAGCGACGTACTATTTAAAAGAAGATGGAGCCTATGTTAAAAATCAATGGCTTCAAATTAAAGGCAAATGGTACCACTTCCGTAAGTATGGAGAACTCGATACAAATAAATGGATTGGTTCTTACTACGTGAAGGCTGACGGAATGATGGCCGAAAACGAATGGATTTACGATCCGAACTACGGTGGTAAATTCTATCTTCAAGCTGACGGCGTTTATGCTCGAAACATCGTTACTATCGACGGCAAAAAACACGCCTTCCAAGACAATGGATTATGGATTGCAGAAATTCCAGAACCAGTGACTTATGGTGAATACAAAAACGTGGTCTTCCTAGACCCAGGTCATGGCGGACGCGACCCAGGTGCGGTATACAACGGACTTCGCGAGAAAGATTTAAACATGACTATTTACCGTAAACTCCGTAGCGAACTTGAAAAACTTGGCTACACTGTTTTAACGTCTCGCGACTCAGATGTGTATGTGGACTACGTTACTGAACGTTCTGAAATGGTGAACAAGACGGATGCGGATGTATTTATCAGTATCCACTTCAACGCAACAGGCGTTCCTGGGGCAAACCGTAGCGGTGTAGAAACATACATCTACGAACCAGACGAAGACATTAAGCCTCGTATTAATAAAGTGGCGCATGACAACCCTACTCGTCTCAGCGAAAGCAAACGTCTAGCCGACAACATTCATAACTCAATTGTGTCAGTGGCTGGAGCTAACGACCGTGGTGTTCATGGTTCAAACTATGCTGTACTTCGTGAAACGGCAAAACCTGCCGTTCTATTAGAACTTGGGTACATGGACAGTCCTGAATACAAGAAGATTAGCGATGATAAATACCAAAACAAACTCGTTGAAGGGATTGTTACTGGTCTTCGCAACTTCTATAAAACAGCTAAATAAATAACTTTAAAGTAAAAGGTTGGCACTCGTTGCCAACCTTTCTTTTTTTATACGTTCACTACTTCTTCAATATCTCTCGCTCAAAATTTCACTTTATAATTATTCCACTTAATGATAAAATAAAGACAACCAACTTTAGGAGGCACGTTTATGTTTTATAAGATTAAGAAGATGATGTTAGGATTGTTGGCGATTGCCAGCCTACTGCTTATCGCAGGCTGTCAGGCATCTACACAACAAGGACCTAAAGCTCCACAAGATTTAACTAAAGACCAACAAGGAACGTGGTTATGGACCGAACAACAATCGGCGTTGCAAAAGGTTTTCCTTGCAACGAATCTCGAGCCCCGCGCTGCAGCATATATGTTGGATGACTTAGATATTGTAAAAATGACGATGACAATTAAAGACAAAACGGTTGAATTGAAGTATCGTTTTGATTATCTGCGCATTTATGAAGATCAATATAAAGGCCTAGGTCTGAAGACTCCTGATTTCAAAACATACGTACAACAGAAAACAGAAGACTTTAAAACCTATGTAGCTACACTTCAGCATACAAAAATCACAGTCGATGAAGCAAACTACGCTTACGACTATACGCTAACAGGAAGCATTGATCCGGATAATCATACGATTACTTTCCCAGAAACTCCAACATTCCTAAGCAAAATTATCTTAGGACCTAATACAAACCCATTAGAGGCCATCACGTATAACTATACAGTGGAGGGAAAACAAATGACACTTTCTGCTGAGGGCAAAAATGATAAAGGATTGAAACTTGTGATGCGTCTTCGTTTCAACTACACAGAAGATAACAAATAGAAGGAGTGATGAATGATGAAAATGATGAAAAAAATTTCGCTATGGACAATGTCGCTTCTTACTCTTCTATTCGTCGCAGGTTGTGCTGAACAAAAGCCAGAACAAACGACTGCTGAAACAACAACAGAAGCCCCTGCTCCAGTCGCCCTTGAAGGTGAATGGCAAGCGATCGACTTTAGAGATACATTAGAACGTACATTTTTATATACTTACAAGGACGCGTATACCCGATTGAAAGTAACAGAGGCTTTCGAAGATGTCTCTCCAACTTTAACCATCGAGGGAACAAAGGTGACTCTTACGTACACGGCCGATATGAATAAATACTTCGAGTTCTTTGCTGAAGCACATCCAGATATCGCTAAAGACAAGGTAGAAGCTGCTAGAGTTCTTGCTGCAAATGCTCAAAAAAATATTAAAAAATCGGAAGACTTATCTGGTACTTATAACGACGAAACTTATATCTATAAAGGGAAACAAGAAGGCGGTGTCTTAGATACAAACGCAAAAACGATTGTCTTCCCGGATGTTCCAAATCTATTTGGTATTCTTCCACTTTATATTTCTTCAACAGAAGTCCCAATTACGTATCATTATGAGATCAATGGCGATATTCTTACGATGACTGCTGAGAAGGTCTATAAAGAAAATGGAATCCATTTGGTTTATCCGATGAAATTCAAGAAAGTGCAAAAATAATTCACTGCCCCTTTGAGATTTTCTCAAGGGGTTTTTGTATGAAATTAATTTACTTATTAAGTGCTCTATTAAAATACTCTAGAACCTTCGTATTTTAATAGATGAAGAAGGCTATTTTACACATAAAAGGCCTTGAGAAGCTCAAACGGTAAGTGAAGCCGCCAAATAAAGTTTTTGTTCTTTTCATTTTGAATAATCATTGAAATTACGAGGCAAGGTTGTAATTTTCGTGAAACCCGTTGCAAACAAAAATTGTAAACGCTATAATTTAATTATATTAGAATCACTCTATTAAGGAGGTCTAACAATGTTTAGACATAGTAAAAAAATCATCCTTGCTCTACTTACTTTCTTCTCAGTTTTGGTCATTGCTGGATGCTCTCAGGGCTCAAACAACTCTGAAAGTTCACCTGCTGCTACAACAGAAGTACCGAAGAAAGTAAACGATATTGAGGGTGAATGGAAACTAACGGACATTCGTAATTCAATCCAATCTATTTACTCTTTATTCGAAATAGATGAAGTACAATTCGGATACTTTTTAACAATTTTTGACGACTTAGACATGCGTTTGAAGGTAAACGGTGACAAGGTTGAGGTCAGCTACTCTACTGACTTAAATAATTTCTCAAACAATCTTTATAAAGGAACTAATAAAAAAGATTCTGCTGAAGTTTTCAAAACAAACCTATTTAAACGTACGAAAGAATTGGCAGATAAATACAAGACAAATAAAGCCACATTGGATGTGACAACGGGCGCCTTTAGTTTCTATGCTCCTGGAACCATAAATGATACAGATAAAACGATGTCCTTCCAAGAGCCGTTAAACTTTAACATGAGCTTTCCTATGACATTGACGGAGACATATGACCCAATTACATATAAATATGAATTGAAAGATAATCTTCTTCTCGTTTCCTTGGATGGTACTGATTCTGAAACTCAGCAACCCGTTCATGCCGAATTAAGATTCGAACGTGTCACTGGTTCAGAAAATAATACGTCAGCAACAACTACAAAACAGACAGCTTCTTTAGACGGAAAATGGGAACTTATAAATTCTGGTGACGCCTTCTTACGTGGGCTTTCCTATCGTCTTCATTCTCAATATGAAAGAAAACTGCTTCTACAAGTTTACTGGAATACGTTAAAAAATTTAAAGCCAACAATAACAATTTCTGGAAATAAGGCTACTTATGAGGGTTCGGTTAATCTAACAGACGCCTATAATAGCATCTACGAATATCATAAAAAAAATGCTAAAATAAAACTAGAGCCAAAAGAAGAGTACATACGTATGTACTATTTTAATAGTATGATTAAAACAAATTTAAGTGCGAGTAAATATTCTAAAATTGATATTGATGAGGCAAACTACACTGTCCATACTGTAATCCCAGATGGAATAGTTAATACAGACAGAAATACAATTACTTTCGATAATCCAATGGCTATTTCGGATCTTGTCATTTTTTCAAACTTTTCTATAGCAATTTTGGATACAACTTATAACTACACAATAGACGGCGATATTTTAACCCTTACCTATGAAAGACATGACACTGGCCAAAGATTTAATATTTACTATGAATTGAAGTTTAAGAAAGTTCAAAACTAGTTTCTATTAAAATACTTTAGAACCTTTGGTTTACAATTCTCATATTATGAACTTAAACAATATGGACGCAGTAGACAAATGGATTGACCTTCACTATCAAGTAGTTTGGTCAATCCTATTTGTCCTTGCGGGGGTAAGACTACGAAGAAACAGAAAAGCACTGTTTCTTCTGTCTTACTCCCATTCCTATTACCCAAAGGTTCTTCGTATTTTAATAGACTTAAAGAATTCTTCCTTACACAACTCTTCTTAAGAATCTCAAATACTGCCTATTTGTGCTGAAGAATTTTCCTCTTTTCATTATGCCCACCGTTCAAATAATTTCGCTCAAAGTTTCACTTTATAATCATTCCAGTTAATGTTAAAATGTAAGTAACAACTTTTAGGAGGTAACTCTATGTTTTGCAAGACAAAGAAGATACTTTTAGGATTCTTGGCGTGCGCTACTCTGCTCTTCGTTGCAGGTTGCCAAAGCCAAACGCCTGAACCTAAAGCACAAAACACATCCCCACAGGAATCATGGGAATGGACAGAACAACCATTAACGATTCAGAAAATTCTCTTGGCCATGAATTTAAATAAATTTGTTTCCGCATATGCGGTAGAAGACTTCAATGACGTAAAAATGACACTCGATATTAATGACAACACGGTCGAATTGAAATACCATCTTAGCGCGAAAAAAATTTATGAAGATCAATACAAGGGCCTCCAACTGAAATCTCCTGATATGGATACCTATGTAAAAAATAAATTTGATGAGTTTAAAGAGGCAGTCAAGAAATATCAGCACGCACAGGTTACAATAGACGATGCGAACTTGGCCTATGACTACTCTTTAAAAGGTGAAATCGACAAGGAAAAACATACGATCACCTTCCCTGAAACACCGACTTTCTTAAAGGCACTTGTTATGGGGATTGGCAATGATCCATTGAAACCTATTACGTATAACTACACAGTGGATGGCAATCAAATGACGCTCTTTATTGAAGGCGATCTTCAAGAAGGCTATCCTCGAGAAATGCGTATTCGTTTCAATCGATTAGGCGGACAATAAGAAAGGAGTGGCAAACATGAAAAAATTTACTTTATGGATGGTTTCCCTCTTCTCTTTACTGTTCATTGCAGGATGTGGAAACGAACAACAACAAGTACAACAA
>CALJSD010000196.1 GCA_937976325.1 uncultured Carnobacterium sp. | reverse complement strand
GGTTAAAAAAGGTTTTGTTGAGGATGGAAAAATGAGATGTATCGTTTATGATACGTATTAAAAATGATGCATCTTTAGGAAATTAAAAGTGAATGTCACATTTTTGTTACGTAACATAATTGTTACATCTTAAAGTGAGAGTGGAAATTAACATATATGTTAATTTTGGGCATAAAAAACAGCCTTGCGAGAAGCAAAGCTGTTTGAAATGTTATTTATAAGTGTCTTCAAGTTTTGCCATGAATGCGCCGAGCCATGTACCGAATCCTAACATTACAACGCAAGCAAGGTATTGAACGATGTCAAATCCAGCGTAGTTTGTTGGGATAATCATTACAGTTGAAGCAAGCACGATTCCGAAAATGAAGTGGAATAATTGTGGGTAAGCTTTCTTAAAGATGTAGTGTACAAGTTTTGAGAAGAGCGCTAATGTTACTAATCCACCTAAAGCGATTGGAAGAATCACGCTCATGTCTAATGTTTTGAAACCATCTGACATTTGTTTGTACATTCCCATATATACGATGAAGTTTGATGGGCTAAGTCCAGGAACGATAATTCCTAAAGCAATTAATCCACCAGCAATCATCCAAGTGAAGAAGTTTGCTTCTACGCTACCGCCGATTGCATTTTCACCTAAGTAAAGGAGTAAGCATCCGCCGACAAATGAAGCAATCAGAATGATAATATCGCGTGTTGAGCGACCTTCTTTTCCGGCTTCTTTCCAAAGAGCAGGGATTGTTCCGACGATACATCCGATGAAGAACCAAAGGATGATTGTTTCAAAGTTACCAAGTAAGTAACTTACGCCAAATGATAAGATAACGATACCTGCAAGAGCACCGATTCCGACTGGTAAGAAGAATAATACGTTCTTCTTGAAGTCTTTTGTGACGTTTGCAAGGAAAGAAATCATGCGTTCATAAAGTCCAAAGATAGCAGCTAGCGCACCGCCGCTGACACCTGGAAGGATAAATCCTGACCCGATGAACATTCCTTTAATGAATCGTAAGAACCAGTCATTTTTCTTTTGTTTATCTAATTGATGTTGAGTTGATCTTTGTTCCATAGTACCTCCAATAAATAATTCTGTCTTCTATTATACTGTAATTTGAAAGATGAGCAAGTAATGTTAAGTCTCTTAAAGAAATCTTTCCATTCATTGCGTGTTAAACGCTTTTTTGTTATACTTGGAGGGTGAAAGTTTATAGTTTTTATGACTTAAACAATCTAAATTTTCAAACTGAAAGGAGTTGAATGGATGAAAATTGCTGTAGTTACAGATAGCACGGCTTACTTAACAAAAGAAGAATATGCCGAATATGGTATTTACGTATTGCCGATGTCTGTTATTTTCGGACAAGAAACTTATCGAGAAGAGATTGATATTACTGCTGAAGAATTTTATGCAAAAGTAAAAAGCTCTCCAGTCTTTCCAACAAGTACACAACCAGCTGTAGGGGAAACATACGAATTATTCCACGAACTTGCAAAAGATTATGACGCTATTATTCCTATTACTATTTCTAGTGGAATTAGTGGAACTTACCAAACATGTGTGGCTGTTGCCGAAGATATGAAAGACGAAATAGCCATTTATCCAATCGATTCAGAGATTAGTTGTGCACCACAAGCGCGTGCAGTAAAACTAGCCGCTATCATGGCGAAATCTGGAGAATATTCACCAGAAGAAATCGTTGAAACGGTTCAACGTCTTGTAGATCGTACAACAGCTTACTTTATCGTTGATGATTTAAGCAACTTGCAACGTGGTGGACGTTTGTCAGCAGGGGCTGCTTTAGTCGGTTCTATGTTGAAAATCAAGCCAATCTTGACATTCGTTGATAAGAAAATCGTTCCTTTCGAGAAGATTCGTACACAACAAAAAGCGATGAAACGAATTGAACAAGTATTCGCGGACGAAACAGGAACAACAGATGGTGACGGCTATGAATTAGTCATCATCCATGCAAATGCTCCAGAAGCTGGTGAAGCTTGGAGACAAAAAATGCAAGAACAATATCCTAAATTACGTACTTCATTATCGTATTTTGGGCCTGTAGTAGGAACTCACCTTGGTGAAGGTGCCTTAGGGTTCTCATGGGATATCGTACAAGAAAAGAATTTAGAAAAATAAAGAGTGGGGGAACCCGCTCTTTTTCTTCATGAAACAGAGGGATACAAATGACACTTGTTGTGAAAAAGATGTTAGCCAATACGCTTAAAGAACTAATGAATGAAAAGCCGCTGACGAAGATTACTGTACAGGATTTAACGAAGAAATGCGGGATTAGTCGGCAAACGTTTTATAATCATTTCCATGATATTTATGAATTGGTCGAATGGATTTATTTAAATGAAGCGCATATCACGCTTGGTGAGAATATTTCTTATGAGAATTGGCAAGACGCCCTGGAGGCACTATTCCAATATATGGATGACAATCGCAACTTTGTCCTTAACACGTATCGTTCTGTCTTCAAAGAAAACGTCGAGAGACTCTTGCAACGGGAAGTGGAACGTTTCTTGACAGATTTGATTTTCAATGAAATCAATGTTAGTGGGGAAGAAGCAGAGCAGGTACAATTCTCGATTGAGTTTTATACGTATGCGCTTGTTGGTGTAGTACTTGATTGGATTAGTCGTCAAATGCCTGGTACGGCCAAAGAACTCGTTGAAAAAATCGAACAAGTCATGATTGGAACGATTGTAGCTCGAATTTCTCAGTAAAAAACTTTACAATTCCATCCCAGTGTCCAAAGTTTGGACATTGGGATTTTTTTGTCTATGGTGCTTTTGGTGAAACGGGAGTAGAGTAATGCATGTAAAGAACAAAACCTGATTTTCAGGAAACAGGAGGAATTACTATGTATCATTCAAATGGAAATTACGAAGCATTTGCTCGCCCTAAAAAACCACAAGGCGTTGA
>CALJSD010000195.1 GCA_937976325.1 uncultured Carnobacterium sp. | reverse complement strand
CCATGGTAATAGCTTTTACGAATCTTAAAATCATGCATCTCATCATGCCAAAAATCCAAACACATTTAGAAAAATACGCAAAACAAATTTGAATAAGTGGTTGAACTGTCTTCGCATAACTCAACTTCATAATTAAAGCACCCCAAAACTTAGATTTTTTATCTAAGCTTTGGGGTGCCATTTATTTGTAGATGTTTTGTTTTATCTCCAATGATCTCGGGTTTGGGCTACTAAGATGAGTCCTTTTGTAAAGGAGATGGTCATCTTGTCACTTGTAAATTCATTGCTGACAAGTGCCACTGGGTACGCGTAGCTTTTTGAATCGAGGGTGTATTTGACATCGACGAGGGTGACATTTTCCACAGGAGTCATACTAATAAAGGAAAGGTACTTCGTAAAGTCCATCTTTTCAATCGTGGTTGTGCCTGGCTGGATGAAATTCACGACATTCGTTGCATCCTCGAACACCACATACGGAATGAGCGGTGCTAAGTCTGGTCGCATCATCGTCCATAGGGTACTTATCGCGTGGTCTACTCGCCCGCCAAAAGAACCGAGTACATGAATCGGCGTCCCTTCGTAATGCTCCTTTACCCATAATAATGCTGCCTCAAAATCAGTATCATCTTTTTCAGAAGGAAGCTGAACAATCGTGTTCGCTGCCCCGTGAATCAAGCCGCGCTGTTCTTTTGTGACAGAATCAAAGTCACCAATCGCTACTTCCATGGGAAGGTGCTGATCTAATACCCGAAGAGCTCCACCGTCGACGCCGACAAAACGGAAGTCTTCATAAGCTTTACCGTATCTGTTTTCTAAGAGCGCCTTGATGTCCTCTTTCGTGTTTGGTCCTCCCAAGACAATCACAACTTCCATCTTCGTCCCTCTTATGCTTCTTTAATGGAATCAATCGCAGCTTTGATATCTTCTGCGTAGTATACATATGAACCAGCGACGGCAACGTCTACCCCTGCTGCAGAGCAAAGTTTCGCTGTTTCGCCGTTCACTCCGCCGTCCACTTCGATTAAGTAGTGGTATCCTTTTTCTTCGCGCAATGCGACTAATTCGCGTACTTTATCTAATGTTTCTGGAATGAATGATTGACCGCCGAATCCTGGGTTCACCGTCATCACTAATACTAAGTCAACTTCGCTTAAAACTGCTGAGATGGCACTCACTGGTGTTCCTGGGTTAATCACGACACCGGCTTTTACGCCTTCTGCTTTAATCGCTTGAAGCGCGCGGTGGATATGTGGTGTTGCTTCCACGTGAACAGAGATGTAGTCCGCTCCTGCTTTCGCGAATTGTGGGATGAAGCGTTCTGGGTTTTGTACCATTAAATGGCAGTCTAATACTAAATCAGTTACAGGACGTAATCCTTCAACGATGTTTGGTCCTAAAGTTAGGTTTGGAACAAATTGTCCGTCCATGGCATCGATATGAATCCAGTCTGCTCCTAATTTTTCGACTTTCTTAACGTCTTCTCCTAATGTTGCAAAATTTGCGCTTAAAATTGATGGTGCTACTTTCATGTTCTGTCTCCTCTATCTACTTTTTTCGTTTATATACTGGTTTTCTTTGGTCAAGTTCTTCATAGAAACTCAAATAATGGTCGTATCGCTCTTGCCAAATATCTCCTGACTCCACTCCGGCAATCACAGCGCAGTTTGGCTCATGTTGGTGCGAACACTCTCTGAATTTACATTCATGCTCTACTTCGACAAACTCTGGGAATAAATGCGGTAAGTTCTCTTTTTCGATATCCATAAAATCAACCGTACTGAAACCTGGAGTATCTGCAATCCACACGCCTTCGATTTCATGAAGCGATACGTGACGAGTCGTATGACGCCCACGCCCTAACGCATTCGAAATCTCTCCCGTTTCTTGGTTTAATTCAGGAATCATTTCGTTCAGCAAGGTGGACTTTCCAACCCCAGACTGCCCTAAGAAGATGACCTTCTTACCACGCAAGCTCTCTAATAGTGGCGCCTTGTCCTTCATGACTTCCTGACCGAAATAAACCGGATAGCCGATTTTTTCATAACGCGCCTTAATGTCCAGAAGACGTGCCATCCCTGCCTCATCCAGCAAGTCCGTCTTCGTAATCATGATGACTGGTTTCACATCCAAGCCTTCCAAATATACGAGAAAGCGGTCCACTAGATGCGTCGAAAATTCTGGTTCGACAGCCGACATCACGATAATCCCAACATCCACATTGGCAACAGGCGGACGAACGATGGCATTCTTTCGCGGCAAGATTTTTGTTAGCGTTCCTTCTTGCAAGTTACTACTCTCGAACTCCACCACATCTCCAACAAGTGGCGATTGGCCTCGTTTGCGGAAAACTCCGCGCGCACGAGTTTGATAGATCACTCCATCCGATTCGATATAGTAGAACCCGCTCAACGCTTTAATAATAATTCCTTGAGTCATATGTACTCCTTCAAAGTAAAGATATACTTATTATATAGCGAACTAGAACACATGACAAATGACTTGAAGAAAAAAGGCATTACTGGAAGGCACTGACCCCCGTAAATGAGAACTAAATCCTTTGCTTAAATTCATTGTCTAACTTTTTGGGGTCAGTACACCCATTTTAGAACCTATTCTTTGATTTTCAATAAGCGTAAACTGTTTAATGTTACAAGTAAAGTTGCTCCCATATCAGCAAATATCGCTATCCAAAGTGTTAACCAACCGGGCATGACCAAAAGTAATGCCACTAATTTAATCGCCAAAGAGAAGGTAATGTTTTGCTTGATGATTGCTAAAGCCTTACGACTTAATTTTATTGTATATGGCAATTTACTCAAATCATCAGACATTAAGGCGATGTCAGCCGTTTCTAAAGCTGTATCAGTTCCAGCACCACCCATTGCTACACCAACGGTAGATGCCGCAAGGGCTGGAGCATCATTCACGCCATCTCCGACCATCCCCACACTTTGATGTTTTTCTCGAAGTTCTTTAATAAAATTAAGCTTATCTTCTGGAAGTAAGTCAGCTTTAATATCCGAAACACCAACTTGTTTTCCGATGGCTGTTGCCGTTCTTTGGTTATCGCCTGTTAGCATCACTGTTTCGATTCCCATATTGTTCAACTTGCCGATAACTTCTTTAGACGATTCCCTCATTTCATCGGCTACGGCAATAAACGAAAGAATTTCTTTTTCTGTTCCTAACACCATCACCGTTTTACCTTGAGTTTGCATATCGGCAATTTTTTCTTTTTTATCGCTTGAAATGCTTCCGTGTAATTCCTCAAAAAGATTTTGACTTCCCACATAATACATTTCATTATTTATTTTGGCTTTAACGCCTTTACCTGTAATGGATTGAAAATCCTCTACTGTTACTTCATTGAATTTTAATCCATTTTCTTCTGCTTTTCGCATAATCGCTGAAGCAAGAGGGTGCTGCGATCCTTTTTCAATGGCTGATGTTATGGTTATTAATTCATTTTCATTTCTACCATATGTCACAATGTCTGTTACAGCTGGAATTCCTTTGGTTAATGTTCCTGTTTTATCAAAGGCTATCGCTTTTAAGTGTCCTGCTGCTTCTAAATGGATACCACCTTTAATTAATACACCATTTTTCGCTGCATTTCCTATTGCTGTAACCACAGCAACTGGAGTTGAGACTACTAAGGCACAAGGACAACCAACCACTAATACAGCTAATCCTTGATAAATCCATTGGCTCCAGTCTCCGCCAAATAATGGTGGAACTACTGCAATTAAAAGAGCTAGTATGACAATAGCTGGTGTATAGTATTTTGCAAATTTCTCGACAAACGCTTGAGAGGGGGCCCGTTCTGCTTGGGCTTCTTCTACCAAGTGAATGATTTTTGAAAGAGTGGTATCTTCAACGCGTTTTGTTACTTTAACCTCAAGTAACCCTTCTTCATTCAAGGTTCCTGCAAATACTTCATCATTTGTGATTTTCGTTACTGGAACACTTTCACCTGTAATCGCAGCCTGATTTAATGTCGATGTACCTTTAACCACTATTCCATCCATTGCTAACTTTTGACCGGGCTTAACTATCATGATGTCTCCAACTTGAATCTCATCAACATGAATCATCATTTCTTCATTGCCTCGTCGAATTAACGCTTCTTTTGGGGCAATATCCATTAAAGATTCAATAGATTGACGTGCTTTATCCATTGAATAACGCTCTAATGCTTCACTAATCGCAAATAGGATAACAACGGTTGCCCCTTCACCCCATTCACCAATAATTGCAGCTCCTATAATGGCAATAGTCATAAGCGTATTCATATCGAAATTTAATCTGCTTAAATTTTTGAGACCTTTAATAAATAACGAATATCCGCCGATTAAAATGGACGCTGCATAACCAATTGTCGGTAGAACATGCTCTTCACCATACTGCTCTCCTAAGAACCAGCTAACTACAAGTAAAAGAGCTGATATATATACCTTAATGTTTTCTTTCTGCTTCCAAAAAGGTTCTCCTTCTACCCTTTGTTCTTTTTCATCTCGAATTTTTAAATTTTCAAATGCTCCTGCTTTTTCTAATTCTTCAATGGTTGTCGTCCCTTTAACATAAACTTTAGATGCTCCGAAATTTACTTTCGCATCCTGAACACCGGGAAGTTCTTTAACATTATTTTCAAAAATGGCTGCACAGTTAGTACAAGTAAATCCTTGAACACGATAGGCTTTCATTTCTTCTTCGAACTGTTTTGCTTTCCCACTAGACATTGATCTTCACCTCTTTCTTAAGTGCCAATGCAATCATCATAATTTGTCTGATATGCTCATCATCTAATGAATAAAATGCAAGTTTTCCCTCTTTTCGAAACTTAACAATCCCTTGCTTATGGAGCGTTCGTAGGTGATGAGAGGCATTTGCAACCGTAACACCTATAATATTTGCAATATCACACACACACAGTTCGTCATCTTGACACAATGCATAGGTAATTTTTGCTCTATTTTTATCTGCAATAGCTTTTAATATTTGGGCAACACTAGAAATATCTACTGTCTGTAAATTACCTTGTATTCGATTGACCTTTTCTTCGTCATAACAATAAATTTCACAAGTATCTTTTTTAATCATATTCTCACCTCAATATCATTCAAGTATTCGCTTGAACATAGTATGACCCTTTTCATTAATTAAGTCAAGTGTTTTTTGGCACTGACCCCCGTAAATGAGAACTAAATAAAAACACCTCCAAGTTGGATTTGGCACAATATAATCAAATGCACATGGAGGTGTCTTTTTATTAAATTCTCACTTTTTGGGGTCAGTCCCGGAAAGCCAGCAATGCTTATTTTTCTTCAATATTTATTTGTGTTCCCACAGACGGATGATATGGCCGTCCACTTCGCGTTCGCCACGATAGTTGTAGTCACGCTCAAACGCCGTGCTGTTCTCTGGAAGGAAAGTTGGTTGATCACCGTACGTAAAGTTATACACTTCTTTTCCGTTTTCAACAGAATGGCTCATGCTTGCATCTACTTTATAAGGATCCGAAGAGGTATTTCCTTGAACGGTTGAATCAATGATTTTAACTTTTCCATCTAATTCCACACCGGCATGCGTAATCGCCTCATCCGTATACACCGGGTTCACGAATACATTGTTTTGCACCGTAATGCCTTTAATAGGTCCAAATGTTTCTTCAAAGTCGATGTTACTACGAGGTTTTGAATGAGGCCAATAGAAATCATTCGTCGTCCCTGAATTTACAATCATGTTATCCTTAATTAAAATCTCGTTATTATCATCAAACCCGAGTCCAAAGCCTTCATTCGCAAAGACTGTTGACACACGAATTCCAGCGCCACCACGGCTATCTTTAATCAAGTTATTCGTTACTTTATGGTTTTTTCCGCCGAAGATACCAACACCACCAGCTCTCCAACCAAGTTCAATCGTGTTATGTTCAAATGAATTATTCTCCGCATATTCCTTAGTGTGAATACTACTTGAGAACGTCGCTAGCGAGTCATCCCCATTGTTACGGATATTCGAGTTACGCACTACAGAATTACGAGTTCCTTGCGTGAAGTTCACCCCGTCCGCTAAGTTATTGCGGATACGGCTATTTTCAATTACCAAATGATCCGTGTATCTCATACCTATTGAGGCATAGTCGCCAATCCAAGCTCCACATTCGAAGTGTTCAATCCACATATGGTCGATTCTTGAATCTTTACCGAAGCTTCCCGCAAAGGCTTTGTATTGAGCCTTATCATCTAAATGGTCATAACGTGACGTTAAGGCTGATGTCATCGCAAAGTTGCTAAACGTCAATCGATTTGAATCGTGGCCGATCTCGAATCCGCCTTGTCCTTTTTGATTCGTTGTGAAATTCAATTTCGAATACCACATTCCTGCTCCTGTAACCGTTAAGCCATCAGCAGTAAAATCAATTTTTTTGTTAATCTTGAACTCTCCCACTGGAATATAAAGAGTTTTCTTTTGTTCAATCGCTGCTTTTAGCGCTTTTTCAAACGCAACTGTACTATCTTGCCCATCTTCTGCACCATACGCTGAATCTGTGATTGAAATACTATTTTCTGGTTGAGGAATAGGTGCAGGGACATTTTCTAACTCCACAAAATCTAGCGCCAATTCAACGCCGTTATTTTCAATCGTCACTGTGTCCCCAGGATTTACGTGGACCCCGAAGAATCCATGCACTTCGTCAAAACTAAAGCGCGCATGACTATGATCCGTCGCCTTTGTATCGTAGACATTACTTCCATCTACATATTGGTAGGCAGAGCTCGAATCCAAGTGGAAAGTGCGCATTAGATTGCCATTCACATAAACCTTGACTTCCCCTTTGTCTCCATCTTTAATGGAATAGCGCATCGTTAACCCATCTGCGCCTTCCTTCGCCGTGAAGGTCACACTTCCTTTATTATCGACTTTTACGTACGAGTTATCAGAAGCTTCATACGCCAATGTATCAAATGTACGGTTATTGACGATTTCCGCATCCTTCAACTGACCGTCCACTGCTTCATAGCGAAGATAGTTTTGATTCGCTCCATATTGATTTTCGTAGTAAATCTCATCCGCGTTTACCACATTTGTAGGCGCGAGCGTCGCAGCACTAAGCCCAACGAGCGCAACCGCTAGTAAGAATTTCTTTTTTCCGTTTGAAACCATAATGATTTTCATCTCCATTCGATTCATTCTTCACACTTCTATTTTAAGAATGGACTTTGAAGCTCGAATTGCTTTTTATGGAAAATTCCAAACCCCTTTTTAGAAATCCTTCCATGCCTTAAAAAAATTTTCAAAGCTCTAACTATCTTTTCAGCAAACTTCTATCAAGAATAATTCTAATTTATCCAAAATTAGAAAAAACACCAATTTTCCGTGAAGCTCTCCCATTTTTCCAAATCAAAAGGCTTACATCCTCTCCGTTTCCGAAATTTCCACCGAGAAGGATTTACGCAATCTCTTTCCAAGGCACTTGTCGCGTATTTAACTGAGGAGGATTTACGCAATCATAAGCACCTGAAAACGAGAAACTAAAAACCTTTGGATTTTATAGTAATCATAGTAGGGAATAAGAATCGAAATGAAATAGAGCCCCACAGCGGATGTTCCGCCATGGGGCTCTTTGAATTCGATAGGTGAGAGACTACAGGCTCGAACCGGTCTCCTACAATGATTACTATAAAGTCAATCCAAAGGATTTTTTATAGTTTCTCGTTTGAACCTTCGATTTGTATTATTATTTGCGTAAACGTTCGATATCGCGCGCGATTTCAACCTCTTCGTTAGTTGGGATGTTTAATACAGTAACTTTCGCACCTTCAGACGAAATGATTGCTTCTGAACGAGTATCGTTACGCTCAGGATCGATATCGCAACCGAACCAAGTTAAACCGTTGATGATACGAGAACGAATTGATTTAGAGTTTTCACCGATACCAGCAGTAAAGACGATAGCGTCCACACCGTTCATAACAGCAACATATTGTCCAATATATTTTTGAACGCGGTCAACGAAGATTTCCACTGCAACTTTAGCATCTTCGTTTGTTGCACTTGCAGCTTCAACGTCACGCATGTCGCTTGATACACCTGAAAGGCCTAATAGACCTGATTTTTTGTTTAAGATGTCAACCATTTCGTTAACGTCTGTAATGTTTAATTTGTTCATTAAGAATGCTACTAATGAAGCATCGATATCACCAGAACGAGTACCCATTGTAACCCCTGCTAATGGAGTGAATCCCATGGAAGTATCTACAGATTTACCGCCATCAACCGCAGTGATTGAAGCACCGTTACCTAAGTGGCAAGTGATGATTTTTAATTCTTCAACTGGTTTACCTAATAATTCAGCAGCACGACGTGATACGTAGCGGTGGCTTGTTCCGTGAGCTCCGTATTTACGAGCTTTGAATTTTTTGTAGTATTCCATTGGAATGCTGTATAAGTAAGCTTTCTTAGGCATTGTTGTATGGAATGAAGTATCGAATACAGCAACACTTGTAATGTCTGGTAAGATGTGTTTGAATGCGCGCATTCCTACAGCTTCAGCTTTGTTGTGTAATGGTGCAAATTCTGCTAAGTCTTCAACTTGTTGGATAACAGTGTCATCAACTAAAGCTGAATCTTTGAATAATTCTCCACCAGCAACGACACGGTGACCAACACCAGTGATTTCGTCGAATGAAGAAATAATGTTTAGAGCTACTAATTGTTCTAATAATTTTTCTACCGCAACTTCGTGGGTTGGAATATCTTCTACCACTTCAAATTTTTGGTCGTCTCCATAGCTGATTGAGAAGATTGAATCACCTAATCCAATACGTTCTACTAAACCTTTAGCCACTACTTCTTCTTGTGGCATATTAAATAATTGGAACTTCAAGCTTGAACTTCCTGCATTAATCGCGATTGATTTTGACATGCACATTCTCCTTTAATTTCAAATTAAGCCCACTAGTGGGTCTAACAGATTTATTATAACATTTCTTGTACCCATTTTTCGAATGTTAGAGTGAATTTTCTGAATTTTTCTCTGTTCTTAAATTCTGGGATATCTCCAAGGAGCACTTGACTCACTTGTTTTGCGCCTTTTCCACGTTTTTGAACGATTAGAAGCGACTTACTAAATTGCACATCTTTGAAGAGATTGCGTGGAAATGCCAGCATGGCTTGCACGTATGTTTCCTTTTGTAAATAAGAAAGCAACTTCTCTCCTTCTGGTGTATCAAAAAGGTTTGTTGGAACGATAAAGAATCCAACTCCTGCCTCTTTCAAGTAACGCACTTGTTGCTCGATGAGTAAGTGATGCGCGAATGAATGTCCTTCGTCGTTTTTCGTTTCAAAACGAGCAGCATTCGCATCTACTGGATAGTAACCAACTGGTAAATCACTCACTACGAAGTCTTGCGGATCCACGAGTGAATCTTGCAAAGCATCTTGTAAGGACGTCTTCACATCTAACTGTTCTAACGCGAAAGCTTGTAAGGCTAAGTGAACAAGCACTTCATCATTATCGATGGCTGTTGCACTTACAGTTTTACCAGCAGACTGTAAGAATAATAGAATCGTGCTGAGCAAGTTCCCACTTCCTGCAGCAAAGTCCGCAATTTGCAATGGTTCGTCTTTCTTCGTCATTTGGTCGATCATATACGCCACGAGTAAGCCGATAGCATCCGGCGTCATTTGATAGTTCATTTGTAAGCCATCTTCTTTAGCGGCTTTCAAGAACGTGAATTGAATCATACGGCGAATCTCTTCACTCGAATAGCTTGTTAAATCTAATTGTTGATACGCTTTGTTTAATTCTTCAGCGACTTCGTTACTTGGCAATCCTTCGACTTGTTGCGCAGTGTTATCGTTCACGATATTTTGTAACGTCTCACCTAGCGCCTCAACATTCGAATAACTGATTTCTTTTTGAAGCACCTCTACAGCTTTTGCCAATTCTTCGAACGCTTTGATTTCTTTACCTGCTTCGATAAGAATCCCTCCTTCTATTTTTAAGAGTTTTTGAGCTTTGAATATTATGAACTACGACAGCAGCACATGCTTTTGTACAAAACTACGTAGAACGTTCAGATTTTATAATAGCCACGCATGGCTTCCTCCGATACAGCTAGTATAGCAATTATAGAGACATCTGAAAAGTTCGCAGTAGTTTTGAACTTGCTCAAATTTCCTAAAAAAAAGGATGTGACTGAATGTCACATCCTACTCAATATTATTCAGCAGCGATTACTGGATATACAGATACTTGTTTTTTGTCACGGCCTTTACGTTCGAAACGTACAATTCCGTCTACTTTAGCAAATAAAGTATCGTCTCCACCTCTACCTACGTTTTCACCTGGATGGATTTTTGTTCCACGTTGACGGTATAAAATTGAACCACCTGAAACGAATTGTCCGTCAGCACGTTTAGCACCTAGACGTTTCGCTTGTGAGTCACGTCCGTTTGATGTAGAACCGCCCCCTTTTTTATGGGCGAATAATTGTAAATTCACTTTTAACATAGTTGTGCACCTCCTTGATTGATTATGCAACAGTTACAGCTAGAAAGTCTTGATATTCCGATTGAATATCTTCTAACCCTAGTAATAGACTATTTAATAAAATTTGAGTTGTATGTTCTTGGTCTTTCGTCAAGTCTTCTACAACTTCCATATATAAGTAACCACCCTCAACCTCGTCGACTTCGACAATCGGTTGGTATCCTGCTAACTTCTCAATGCTGTTCACAGTTGTAATGGCTAAAGCCGATACCCCTGCGCAAACAATATCGGAACCATGTTCACTAAAGTTTGCATGACCAGTCATTTCAAAGGAAACGATACGTTGGTTCTTTTTGTGTACAGTCACTTGAATCATCGTGATTAAGCGTTGATTGCGTCAATAACAACTTTTGTATAAGGTTGACGGTGACCTTGTTTACGGTGTGAGTCTTTACGACGTTTGTATTTGAAAGTTACAACTTTCTTTTGACGGCCTTGTT
>CALJSD010000194.1 GCA_937976325.1 uncultured Carnobacterium sp. | reverse complement strand
TCCGATCTAGAGAATGATTCGGAAGAAAAACGTGAAGAGAATTTCAACAAACTTCGTACTCTTGTAACAATCGTTCGAGACAAATTATTCCTTTTAGATGGTATTTATGCGGTCTATTCTGTTAAAACAGGGGAACCGTACTTATTTGCTAAGACATCGACAGAAGATGAGGATAACTATTTAACATCACCACCAATGATTCACTTGGTAACGAAAGCGAACAAGAAACACTTAAAAGAACGAAATGCAGATGACGAAAACTATGAACTTCGCTATATCGACAATGGAGAAGATAAACAAGGTATTTTAAACTTCCTCAGAGAGGCCATTTTATTAGATGGAGCACAAGGGGTTCAGATTCTTTCTGAATATACCGCAATTGCAGCAGAAGGCTTAGTTGAATTTCCAAACTATGAGGGAATGCGTGAAGTAGATGTTCCTGTTGAAAACCCAGGATTGGTTCGCTGGATGTTGCTTCTTGGTCAATTAGGAAAACCAGATACTCCAGAAAAAGAATTTCTTCATGAAATGTACTTCTATTTCTTCGGGCAAGAATTATTGAAGGCTAATTTCATCACTCCAATGCGTGCCCATGGAGAAATTCCACAAGCGGATGAAAAAGGTGTTACGAAATTCAAAGACGGATTCAAGTTTGATTTAGCCATGGAGAAAGGTAAAGACAAGAAACAAGCAATGATGTTCTTTACAGACTGGTTACGATTCCGTCAAAAATTCGGAGAAGACTGGCAAGGACTCATCCAGAAACTTGATGGTAATCTTAGTATCCATGATGTAATCATCAACGGAACAGGAAACCCAGAAGCGGGTGCCTATATTACAGAAAGCATCTTTAACAAAATTAAAGAAGCCCACAAAAAAGACGCATAATGCATAAGGACTCACAGCGTGGGTCCTTATTTTTGTCTCTATATTCGCAAAAAGAGCTATGCTATAATTGAAATATCAGCTATTAGCAAACGGGAGGAATATGAATGGGATTATTCGATTTTTTATTTCGAAAGAAGAAAGAAAATACAACTGTTATTTTTGGGGTAGAAGAGATACTCCCTAATCCAAATGACTCAGAAGACTTAGTCGTATTAGGACTCGTAAGAGGAACGATTCATGTTGGAGACGAAGTCATTATTAGAAATTTAGGAAGTGATAATGATAAACCTGCAAAAGCTGTCATATCCGCACTTGAAGACGCGAATAAAGGTCAAGTGAAGAAGGCATCCGGCGAAAATGTTGTGATAACGATTAAAGATGGTAAAAAACACAACGTGTATAAAGGTACAGTCTTGCATTCCGAAGGGGTAAGCGAAGATGATTTAAGAGCTTCTTATCTTTACGCTATTATTAATGCATTTTTATTCTGGCAAAATGGGAAATTAATGGATGAGGATCGTAGACGCTTTTCGATTGCGGACTTAATAGAAATATGGAGACAATCTATCCGTTTTTGTGATACACAGACTTCAGAGAAAAGCTATGCATACTATCTTGAAAAAATCATTATTTTAATGGAGCAGGTGCGCGCTAAATTATTAACACTGGATGAAATATATGCAGTTTATTCTGTAAAGACTGGAGAACCGGCTCTATTTATAAGTTCGACAAGAAATCAAGATGGTAAACTTGAGCCATCTGAAACAAGGGTACGTTTAATTCCTGCGGCATATAAAGAGCGTATGACATATCCTGAAGAGTTTGTACTCCGTCGCGTTGAAAACGGGCCTGATAAAGATGGTATTTTGAATTTCTTAAACGAAGTTATTTTCCTAAATGGAGCCGAAGAAATTGAGTTTATTTCTGAGGAAACGTCGGTTAGTGCAAAAGCACTAGTAAAATCCCCAGATTATGAAGGGATGAGAGAGGTTGATAAACCTGTAATGAATCCGGATGTGGTTCGTTGCTTGCTAATGATAGGCCAGATAGGAAACACTACTACATTAGGAAAGAGAGACCGAGATTTCTTATCCACTTTGTATTTAAACCGTTTGACGGAAGCTTTGAAAACAGCACGTTTTATTGTACCTATCAAAGTAGAAGGAGAATTACCAAAACCCAACGAAAAAGGGGAGACTTCTTTTGCAGAAGATGTGAAGTATGAAGTAGCAATGAAAGAGCTAAAAGACAATAAGAAGGCTGTTCCAATTTTTACAGATTGGAAGAGATTCAATGAAGAGTACGGGGAAGAGTGGAGAGGCCTCCTCCAACCGTTGGGAGGTCCATTAATTCCACATCCTGTCCTTATTAACGGAACACTATATTTCGAAGCGGGTAATGAAAACGAAGATAGTCAATAATTAGAAGTAGGAGAAGTGAAATGGGATTATTTGATTTTTTATTTGGAAAGAAGGAAGAAGCAGAATCAAGCTGTATTCTTGGAGTAGGTGATGTAATCGGTGTTGATGACAATGCTACAGACTTAATCATTGAGGGCTTTGTTGAAGGAACCCTCAAAGTAGGAGATGAAATGATTGTTACAAAGATGAGTTGTTTGTCCGAAACGCCTGTAAAAACCGTTATTACATCCATTTATGTTAATGAAGAGGAGGTTAAAGAAGCCTCAGAAAAAGTGGTGAAGGTAAAAGTTAAAGATGGGAATAAACTGGGGATTTATAAGGGTACCGTGTTGCATTCGGAAAACGTGACAGATATTCAGGTTCATCGTTCTTATCTTTTTGCACTGGAGGTCGCTTTTGTAAGGAAACAAGATGGAAAACTCACTGAGGAGGATCGTGAAAAATTAGCCGCTTCAGATATTTCGGAGATTTGGAGTTTATATTGGAAGGCTCATTCTGAAGAATTTAAAAAGGTAAAAGAAATAGAACTGAAGGTGGATCAGAGAAGACGAGAATTCTTTAAACTGATTCGAGAAAAACTATTTTTATTAGATGACATTTATGTAATATACTCAGTAAAAACGAACGAACCTTATTTGTTTGCAAATACATCATTAGATGGAAATAAGGGGATGACTGTTTCAAAATCATGGGTTTATCTGATTCCAAGCTCATACATGCATTACCGTAAAGATTTTTATAAGAAAAATGAGAGAGTTGATTTTAAAAGGATTGAAAACGGACCTGAAAAAGAGGGGATTCGTAATTTTCTAAGAGATTTATTTATATATGATGGAGTAGAATCGATTCAATATTTCACAGAAGATACGTTTATTTTTGCAAAAGAATTAATGGACCTTCCGAATTATGAAGGGGTAGATGAAGCAGAAATCCCTGTAACGAATCCAGATTTAATGAAGTTTTTGCATCTATCAAGTCAATCGGACGGAAAAGAAGATAAAGAACAAAAGAATATCGGTAACGCATATTTTTATATATTTGCCAGATTTACAAAGACCGCAAAATTTATTGCGCCAATGCGACTTCATGGGTATGAACAACTTCTGGAAGATAATCCACAAACTGCAATCGAACCTAATATTCCTTTTAATTTAGCGATAAAACAAGGGAAAACAAAAGAGAAGGCCGTTCAAGTGTATACAGATTGGAAGAGACTCCGTAAACACTTTGGTGAAGAGTATAAAGGGTTAGTTGTAACGCTTGATGAATTGATAAAAGATTATGATGTTGTTATTAATCCTGGAGAATACACGATAGCTGTATTGATGACAGAAGAATTCTTTAATGAAGTAGATTAAATAGTTATAAGAAAAGCTGAAGTGCACCCAAAAAGATAGACAGAAAATCTAATCTTTTTGGGTGCACTTCATAGCCGGTGGATATTTATTGTCTCTACATTCGTGAAAAGAGCTATGTTATAATTGAAGTATCAGCGATTAGCAAATGGGAGGAATATGAATGGGATTATTCGATTTTTTATTTGGAAAGAAGAAACAGGATCCGAGTTTTACTCTTGGTGTTGTTAATTTTTTTAAGGGAGATGATAATCCTTCAGACTTAATGGTAGTTGGCTTTGTGAAGGGGTCCATCAAAGTAGGGGATGAAATTGTGGTAACGAACATGAGTTGTGTAACGGAAACTCCTGTGAAAACAACTGTTTTATCACTTGAAGTTCCTGAAGGCGAGGTACAAGAAGCTTCAGACACAATAGTGATGGTAAGAGTCCAAGATGGGGATAAACTTGGTATTTATAAGGGGAGAGTGTTGCATTCGGAAAATGCTCCAGATGTCGAATTATATAATGCTTATACTGTTGCGCTGGGAATTGCTTTTGTGGATGAACAAGAGGGCAAACTTACTAAAGAGGATTGTGAAAAATTAACTGCTTCAGATATTTCGGAGATTTGGCAATTATATTATAAAGTGCATGCTGAAGAGGCTAAACGAATGGAAGCCAAACAGGTACTATTAAAATATAAAAGACGAGAACTCTATAAACTGATTCGAGAAAAACTGTTTTTAGTAGATGATATTTATGTAGTGTATTCAGTAGAAACAGATGAGCCTTATCTGTTTTCTCATGCATCAGAAGATGAGAAGGGTTCACTTTCTGTTACAATGCCAATGGCTCAACTGTTTCCAAGTTCGTATATCCATAATCTTAAAGAGATGTTTGGAAAAAATGAGAAATTTGATTTTAAACGCATTGAGAATGGACCTGATAAAGAAGGGATTCGTAATTTTATTAGAGATTTATTCATCTATGATGGCATACGTGGAATTCAATATTGTGGAGAAAAAACAACGATTCTTGCGGAACAACTAGTGGATCTTCCGCGGTATAAAGGGATTGATGAAAAAGAAATACCTGTAACGAATCCGAATGTGATCAAGTGGTTATATTTGGCACGTCAATTGGGGAAACTGAATACGAAAGATAAAAAAAGACTAAGCCAAGTCTATTTATATCAGTTTTATGAAGCTTTAAAAACAGCAAAATTTATTGCGCCAATGAGACTTCATGGATATGACCAACTTCTAGAAGATAACCCGCAAACGGACGTAGAACCTAATATTCCTTTTGATTTAGCAATGCAACCAGGAACAACGAAAGAGTGGACACTCAAAGTGTATACGGACTGGAAAAGACTTCGTAAGCACTATGGAGAAGATTGTAAAGCATTAATTGTGACGCTTGATGAACAATTAGCGTTTCATGATGTCGTTATTAATCCGGGAGACCATCCGATGGCGGCTGCTACGATTACGGAAGAATTGTATAATGAAGTGAAGTGAAAACAGTATAAGAAAAGCAACTCCTGGAGTTGCTTTTTCTTTGTTTGTAATGTTCTTAAGGCGCATAACAGAAGTTTTTTTGATGAAAATTCAAGATAACTTGGGGAGCGATAAAAAATTTCTCAAAAACGTTAGAATTTCTTAACTTTTCAGTTGATTTTTTCGAAAAAAAGCGCTATTATACAAATAATCTTTTGCTCTGTAATTGATTTTGCACGGCAATTGATGTTCGACTAACGTTAACTTTCGCAGTGTTTTCACCGAAGGCTAGCGTTCTTTTTTTGCGCAAAATTTAGACACTTTGTGATAAAAGAGAAGTATAGTACAATAGATAAGTACAAAGGAGAGGAGGTTCTTGATGGATACAGCAGTCTTAAAACAAAAAATTATCGCAAAAAGTAAAGAGCTTGGCATCGATAAGATTGGTTTTGCTTCTGCCGAGCCGTTTACGCACTTAGAAGAGAGCATGCGTCGTTCAAAAGAACTCGGCCATACGACAGGATTCGAGCACCCAGTGCTAGAAGAACGTATTTATCCTGAGAAAATCTTCGATACTCCAAAAACCATTATTTCCATTGCGTTGGCATATCCGACACTTCCAAAGAATAAGCCGGAACGCGTGAAGGGAGAGCGTCGCGGTGCCTTTGCACGGGCTTCGTGGGGTGAGGATTATCACTTTATTCTTTCAAGACGCATGGAAGCACTGATTAACTATATCAAGGAAGAAGTTCAAGACGAAGACTCTAGGTTTAAGCCGATGGTCGACACGGGTGAATTAATCGATGTGCGCGTGGCTGAGCGTGCAGGAATTGGCTTTGTCGGAAAAAATGGACTTCTCATTACGAAGGAATTTGGCTCGTACGTTTACTTAGGGGAGCTGATTACGAATATCGAGTTTCCAACCGACGAGATGGTGGACTACGGGTGCGGCGATTGTACGCGCTGTGTGGATTTCTGTCCAACGGGTGCACTTCTAGGTGACGGACGTATGAATGCCATGAAATGCTTGTCGTATCAGACGCAGACGAAGGGCTTTATGCCGCAAGAGTTTCGTAAAAAAATCGGGCATGTGATTTACGGCTGTGACATTTGCCAGCAAGTGTGTCCGTATAATAAGGGGAAAGATTTCCACTTGCATCCTGAAATGGAGCCATCCGTTGAGGAGACGCATCCGCTATTGAAGCCGCTCGTGACGATTTCGAACAAGGAATTCAAGGAGCGCTTTGGCAAAATGGCTGGATCGTGGCGTGGGAAGAAGCCGTTGCAGCGAAATGCGATTATTGCCCTGGCCAACTACCGCGATAAAACGGCGGTGCCACTGCTTCTTCGTGTTATGAAAGAAGATATGCGCCCCGTGATGAAGGGGACCGCTGCATGGGCCGTTGCGGAAATCGTGAATGAGTCGAATCAAGAGATGATTGATTATTTTAACGAGCAAAAAGCAGCAGCAACGAAAAAACTCGAATCGCTCGAAAATCCATCGAAGGAAGATATCGAGTTAATTGAAGAATTAGACAAAGCAATTGTAGTCTTACAAGAAAAATATAGAGAAGAGGCAACCAAATGACGGTAAATCATATCGTATTATTTGAACCACAAATCCCAGCCAATACTGGAAATATCGCAAGAACATGTGCGGCGACAAATTCGCCACTGCACTTAATCGAACCGCTTGGATTCTCGACAGATGACAAGCACTTAAAACGCGCAGGGCTTGATTATTGGCATGATGTCGATATTACGTATCATAAATCTCTCGAAGCGTTCCTAGAGTATTTAGGAGAACGTCCATTATATTTAATTACAAAATTCGCCAACCATACGTATGATGAGGTGGATTTAGCCCGCGATGAGGAGCAATTCTTCATGTTCGGAAAAGAAACAACCGGTCTTCCTGAAGAATTCATGCGTGAAAACGAAGAGAAATGCTTGCGTCTTCCGATGAACGATACGCATGTAAGGTCATTGAATTTATCGAATACGGCAGCGATTGTCGTGTACGAAGCGCTTCGCCAACAACGTTTTGCAGGGCTTGAACTCGTGCACACGTATGACCATGATAAATTGAAGTAGGTGACAGGGATGAATCAAAACTTATATCAATGTATTGTTTACGCCATTTGTGCGATTGCGTTTGTGATTTTAGCGTTCGTTTCGAAGCCCCTCTATGGAATCGTTGCGGTATTATTTGCCATTTCATCAGTGGTCAATGGGGTTCGTTATTTCAAAGAGAAGTAAAATTGCAAAATGATGCTAGTTATGATACAGTGGATGACAGTTAAATAGCAAAATTGATGAAAAAGAGAGTAGTTTTTAACCGAATGTATTAGCGAGTTGGAAGGGTGAAAGCCAACCATTCATTAAAAATGAACCGCACTTTTGAAATGATTATTTGAAATGTAGGATAATCCGGATTCGCCGTTACCGAGTAAAGTGGCTCAATTTGAGCAAGCAGAGTGGTACCACGGGAATTCTCGTCTCTATATGACTGTCGTCGTATAGGGATTTTTTTGTGCAAATGGATATCCGAGTAAAAACCAAAGAAAAGGAGAACAAAGATGAATTATAAGAAAATTGTTGCAGAACAAATCGCAAAAACAGTCGGCGAGCATTTAAGCGTTGATGAAATCGTATCAATGATTGAAGTGCCTAAATATGCAAACCAAGGGGATTTAGCTTTCCCTGCATTTACACTTGCAAAAGTATTACGTAAAGCACCGCAAGCTATCGCAACAGAAATCGTGGAAGCCGTTAGCGATAAGCATATCGAACGCGCTGAAGCAATGGGACCATACGCGAACTTCTTCTTAGAACGTAGCGCTTTTGCTGATGAAGTATTAAAAGAAGTCTTAGAACTTGGCGAACATTACGGTGACTGGGATTACGGTCAAGGACGTAAAGTCGTGATCGATATGTCTTCACCAAACATCGCAAAACCAATGTCAATGGGACATTTACGTTCAACAGTAATTGGGAACGCGATTGCGAACCTTGAGAAAAAAGTGGGCTATGAGCCAATTCGTATCAACCACTTAGGAGACTGGGGAACTCAATTCGGGAAATTGATCGAAGCGTACAAATTATGGGGAAGCGAAGAGCTTGTAAAAGCAGATCCAATCGCAGAACTCATTAAATTATACGTTCGTTTCCACGAAGAAGCAGAACTAGATCCAACATTAGATGACAAAGGCCGTGCATGGTTCAAGAAACTAGAAGATGGAGACCCAGAAGCCGTTCGTCTATGGGAATGGTTCAGAAGCGAATCATTGAAAGAATTCAACCGCGTGTATGACTTACTCGGCGTGACTTTTGATTCATACAACGGTGAAGCATTCTACAACGACAAGATGGACGTTGTGGTCGACATGCTTGAAGAAGCGAACTTACTAAAAGTGGATAATGGCGCTACCATCGTAGACCTTGAAAAATATGATTTACCACCAGCGTTGATTAAAAAATCAGACGGCGCAACATTATACATGACACGTGACTTAGCAGCCGCAAACTACCGTAAGAATACTTACGACTTCGCGAAATGTATTTACGTGGTAGGGATGGAACAATCAAACCACTTCAAACAATTAAAAGCAGTCTTAAAAGAACTCAATTTACCTTGGTCTGAAGATATCGTGCATATTCCATTTGGACTAATCACATTGAACGGTAAGAAATTATCGACACGTAAAGGAAAAATCATCCTTCTTGAAGGCGTGTTAAAAGAAGCAACAGAACTTGCTTTGAAACAAATCGAAGCGAAAAACCCATCTCTTGAAAACAAAGAAGCAGTGGCACACGCTGTTGGGGTAGGTGCGGTTATTTTCCACGACTTGAAGAACGACCGTACAAACAACTTCGACTTCGCGCTTGAAGAAGTCGTGCAATTTGAAGGAGAAACAGGGCCATACGTGCAATATACACATGCTCGTGCGATGAGTATTTTACGTAAAGCCAACCATACCGTAGATACACAGGCTGCCTTCTCATTAACAGACGATGATGCGTGGGAAGTATTGAAACTCATCGAAAACTATCCAAACGTTGTGCGTTTTGCTGAAGAAAAATGCGAACCATCAGCGATTGCGAAATTCGTGATCAACTTAGCACAAGCGTTCAATAAATATTACGCACATACAAAAGTACTCGTTGAAGATGAAGCCTTCAACAGCCGTATCGCTTTAGTACAAACAACAGCAAGCATCCTAAAACAAGGCTTAGCGCTTCTTGGCGTAGCTGCTCCAGATGAAATGTAGTCATTGACATCAAGTAGGATAAGCCGTATACTAAATGCACATATAGAAGCAATGAACAAGCGCAGTAGTGGTTGTCCACGGGAGAAAGAAGAGAATTGTCGGTCGGTGCAAGACAATCCCCCACATCCGCGAAGTACACTTGGGAGCAATCCGTCAGGACGTCTCATCCGCGATAAGGATGCTCGAGTGGATGATGCCTTGCATCGTCAACAAGGGTGGTAACACGGTGAAAATCGTCCCTAATAGTCTTTTTGGCTATTAGGGATTTTTTATTTACAAGAAAGAAGGGAAGAAACAAGATGAACATTATCGATGATTTAGAATGGCGCGGCGCCATCAACCAAATGACAGATGAAGAAGGCTTACGTGCCTTAACAAACGAAAAGGCTGTATCGCTCTACTGTGGGGTAGACCCAACTGGAGACAGCATGCACATTGGACACTTAATTCCATTTATGATTCTTCGTCGTTTCCAATTAGCAGGACATAAACCAGTGATCTTGATTGGTGGAGCGACAGGTTCTATCGGGGATCCAAGTGGTCGTACAAGCGAACGTGTGCTTCAATCAATGGAACAAGTTCAACACAATGTAGAAAAATTAACAGCGCAAATGAAGAAATTATTCTTCACGACAGATGAAGACCAAGCAACATTACGCCTTGTAAACAACTACGATTGGACAAAAGATTTATCATTATTAGACTTCTTGCGTGACTACGGGAAGCATTTCAACTTAAACACAATGCTTGCTAAAGACGTGGTCGCAAGCCGTCTAGAAGTGGGAATTTCATTTACAGAGTTCTCATACCAAATCCTACAATCAATGGACTTCTTGCATTTATTCAAGACAGAAGACGTGCAAGTTCAAATCGGTGGTGCGGACCAATGGGGCAACATCACTTCAGGACTTGAGTTAATCCGTAAAGTAGAAGGAGCAGAGTCTCGTGCGTACGGTCTAACGATTCCATTGATGTTAAAATCAGACGGTACAAAATTCGGAAAATCAGCTGGTGGCGCTGTATGGCTCGACCCTGAAAAGACAACACCATACGAATTCTACCAATTCTGGTTAAACCAAGATGACCGCGACGTGATTAAATACATCAAGTACTTCACATTCCTAGACCGCGAAGAAATCGAAGCGCTCGAAGAAAAAGTGGCGACAGAACCTCACAAACGTGAAGCGCAAATCCGCCTTGCCGAAGAAGTCACTCGCTTCGTTCACGGCGAAAAAGCCCTAGAAGACGCGAAGAAAATTACAAACGCGCTCTTCACAGGGAACGTACAACAATTAACAGCCGACGAAATCGAACAAGGCTTCAAAAACATGCCAACCTTTGAAAGTTCAAAAGAAAGCCAAAACTTAGCAACTTGGCTTGTTGACCTTGGCATCGAACCATCAAGAAGACAATCCCGCGAAGACATTCAAAATGGCGCGATTTCAATCAACGGTGAAAAAGTAACCGACCTCGAATTCGAATGGACGAAAGAGCATTCCTTCGAAGAACGCTTCGTCATCGTCCGCCGCGGTAAGAAAAAATACTTCTTAGTAGTATTAAAATAAAAGATAAGTGCAAGTTCGGATGATTCCTGCGAATTGCAGCGGATTTATTTATCATCATTGTAACGTTGCACCGGCGCAAGCCTTGGTCTTGCGCCTTAAAAGCCTCAAAGAGGGAGTAAGACCAAAGCTAAAAATGGACTCACAGTGTGAGTCCATTTTCTTATAGTGGTCTCAAATCCTTCGCACCGTGAAGGATTTCCGCAAGGCTGATTAGGCATAAGCAAATCACGAGTGATGAAGCTTGTGCCAATCAGCTACTGCTTCTAACTTTATAAAGTACTTTAAGTAAGGATTATAAATCCTACGCCCTCTTTTTCATTTTTATGCTTCACCACGTTACTATGATGATAAAATCCGCAGCATGCTTCGGAATCATCCTGTACCTTCTTTATATATAAAACCACTAAAAAATGATTCTTAACGAATCTGACGATAACGAGCAGTTCACAAAGTCGAAAACTAAAAAAGTTTTTTAAATAGATTTTGAAACCCTCTATAAACGCCTATACAATAATATTTCAAAAGCGAATGTAAAAAACACAATATAACGTATACGTTATATTGCAAAATAACTTCTTTGGTCAAAAGTCCGAATTTGTTAGCTCTAAAACTCTAGATTTAGTGCGCGCATTTCGAATGCAAAAGCCAGAAATTTCCCATTTAAAGCTGCATCCGCTCAAACCATAGAAGCTCTGGCTGTGTTAACGCAGAATGTGCAGAGTTATTTTCAAGCGGAGAAAAAATAAGATTCCAAAGAGTAGGCGGATTTTATAATAACCGTAATGGGGGATAGGATTAAATGCGAAATAGCGGCCGTCAGAAATTTTTCTGTACGGCCGCTTTGAGGCTTTAAAGGTGAGAGACTTCGGCTCGAACCGGTCCCCCATTACAGTTATTATCAATAAAT
>CALJSD010000193.1 GCA_937976325.1 uncultured Carnobacterium sp. | reverse complement strand
AGACGATATTGTGAGCGTCTTGAGGTCGATGGAATCGACGACTTCCCCAATCACTCTTGGCGGAATAAGATTGAATACACTGACGAGCGACAATGCAATAATTCCAATCGTGTATCGTTTCCACTCTAATTTAAAAAACCACGATAATTTCTTTAGTAAATACATTTTGCTCTCCTTTCACACGTCTATCTATTGTACTATAGTCGTCTTTCTATTTCATATGAAAAGTTTTAAAAAAAGACAACCTTTCTCAAGGTTGCCTTATGTTCTATTTACTTTTTTGTGTTTGCGGATAAATCCACAAGAAAACAATAAGTGCAATCACTGCAAGTGTTGTTACAAAGATGACGCTGATTTGTCCTGCTGTTACTAAGTTTGAATCAAACGAGCTAAAAATACGCGCGATAACAGCTGTTGAAATCGCACCAGTGAACTGTTGCAACGTATTCACAATACTATTTCCATCTGCTTGAATCTCTGAATTTAATTGCGCTAATGAATAGGTTACATTGCTTCCCATTACAAATCCAATCCCTGTCATAAAGATGACGTTTAGCGCTAAGAGCGGATAAATCGTTAACCCTGGGAAGAAGACGCTGATGGATACTCCTCCAACAACCGCAAACACTAATCCTGTTAAAATCGGCTTCAATGGACCTGATTTATCGTACCAACGACCTGACACAACAGATAATACGGCAACCATCGCAGCCCCTGGGAACATGAATAGCCCAGCCACTGTCGCTGTTTCTCCCCACGCTAATTGGATGTAGTTTGGATAAATGAACGATAATCCTAATACAACTGCTTGGAAGGCTAGCACGATATAAAGCGTCGCGTTGAAGCGAACAAGCTTGAATGGTTTAAACGATAAGAGCGCATTTTTACGATTAAAGTAGTAAAATGCCGCAAATGCCACGACCACCACTCCGAGGTAGATGACGGATAAATGTTCAATCGCCATCAGTAAACTTGCAAGACCAATCCCTAACGTTACAAACGCCATAAAGTTGAACGGTTGTTTCTTCGGTGACTCTTCTGCTTGAATCGCCCAAAGTCCCATCACTAACGAGAAAATTAGGAATGGAATCAAAGCGTAGAAAATTGCACGCCATCCAAACATACTTGAGACGACACCGCCAAATGTTGGCCCGATTGGTGGCGCAAGAGCGGTCGTCATTCCTCCGATTCCAATGACTGTTCCATGTTGGTGCAGCGGTACTTTCGATAATACGATATGGAACATTAATGGAAGTGCAATCCCGGTTCCAATCCCCTGCATAAAGCGTCCGAGTAATAAAATTATTAAGCTTGGTGAAATACAGTCAATTAAGACCCCACCAATAAATAAAAGGTTCGATGCCAAGAAGAGTTGGCGAATCGTGTAATTTCGTGTTAAATAAGCCGTAATTGGCACGACAATCGCAATGGCTAGTAAGTATCCAGTTGTTACCCATTGAATCCCTGAAGAATCCGTATTGAATTCTGTCATCAGTGTCGGGAAGGTAACGTTCATTGCGGTTTCAATCAACACTCCACAAAAGCTCATAATCGCCGTTGCGACTACTGCTGGAATGACATGCCATGTTTTCGTTTTGTTTCCCATTGAGTTCTCCTTTCTTTGCGTTATCATCGCCATAAAAAAACCGCAACCTTACGAGTTTAGTAAGATGTTGCGGTTTAAATTATTTTATAACGCTGTTTCCTAACGTTTTTTCTTTAATTTTTTCAATTTATTTTGTTTTTGACGGCGTGCGTATTGTTGCATACCGATTTGAGCAAGTTTATTCGTACGTCCGCCCATGCCCATTTGGTTCATCATGCCTTCTAGGCCTTTCATATTACCGTTGGACATTTGGTTCATCATCTTCTTAGATTCGTTGAACTGTTTGATTAAACGGTTCACTTCAGCTAATGGACGAGCTGAACCTGCCGCAATACGTTTACGGCGTGCTTGTGATAAGATATCTGGATTTTCACGTTCTTGTGGAGTCATTGATAAGACGATAGCTTTCATACGAGCTGTATCTTTTGGATCCACTTTTAAGTCGTTTAGACCAGCCATTTTATTTAACCCTGGAATCATCTTCAAGATGTCTTCTAGTGGTCCCATCTTATTCACTTGGTCTAATTGGTCGATAAAGTCATTAAAGTCAAAAGTATTTGCTTTAATTTTATCTGCCATCTCTTGCGCTTTTGCTTCATCGAAGTCTTGTTGCGCCTTCTCGATAAGGGTCATCATATCCCCCATACCAAGAATACGAGAAGCCATACGTTCTGGGTAGAAGATTTCGAAGTCTTCTAATTTTTCCCCACGACCTGTAAATTTAATTGGTTTTCCTGTAACAGAACGGATAGATAGAGCCGCACCACCACGAGTGTCCCCATCAAGTTTTGTAAGGATAACCCCTGTAATATCCAGACGTTCGTTAAATGTTTGAGCGACGTTTACGGCATCTTGCCCTGTCATTGAGTCGACAACGAGTAAGATTTCGCTTGGGTTTGCGACTGCCTTGATGTTTTGTAATTCTTCCATCAAGTTTTCGTCAATATGCAAACGACCGGCCGTATCGATAATCACTAAGTCGCGACCATCAATTTTCGCTTTTTCAATCGCTTGTTTTGCGATTTCCACTGGGCTAACTTGATTTCCAAGTGAGAATACTGGGAAGTTTAATTGTTTCCCTAATGTTTGTAATTGGTCAATCGCGGCTGGACGGTACACGTCGGCAGCAACTAATAATGGACGTTTCTTTTCATGTTTTGCCATGAAGGAAGCTAATTTACCAGCAGTTGTTGTTTTACCGGCCCCTTGAAGACCGACCATCATCACTACCGTTGGCGGTTTAGCTTCGAAACGGAATGGCGCTTGTTCGCCCCCCATTAATTCTGTTAATTCTTCGTTAACGATTTTAACGACTTGTTGTGCTGGTGATAATGCTTCAAGCACATTGGCACCTAATGCACGTTCGTTCACTTTACGCACGAAGTCTTTTACAACTTTGAAGTTAACGTCGGCTTCTAAAAGCGCAAGACGCACTTCACGCATCATTTGTTTTAAGTCAGCTTCCGTAATTTTTCCTTTTCGTGAAACGGAAGTCATCGCATTTTGCAGGCGATCTGATAATCCTTCGAATGCCATAATTTCACTCCTTGAGTTTATTTATTCATCTCTTGTAATTTTGAAACGATTGAAGCAAGCTGTGTTGCCTCAGGATAGTTCTTTTGAATTTCTTTTTCTAATTCATCATAGTGCTCTTGGCGTTTATAGAAATCAGCGACCAGATGTAATTTCTCTTCGTAGTTTTCTAATAACTTTGCCGAGCGGCGGATATTATCATATACTGCTTGACGGCTCACGTCAAATTCTTCGGCGATTTCACCAAGCGAATAATCATCCCCATAATAGAGCTCCATATATTCGAGTTGTTTATCGGTTAAAAGGCTGCCATAGAACTCTACAAGCAAGTTCATTTGCGTTGTTTTTTCTAATTCCATTCATTGCCCTCCCTTAAACTCATATCCTTTATTATAGCAAAGTTAGGGGTATTACGCTAACAAAAAAACGGAGTGGAACTTCCACCAGAACTTGCATCATTCCGGCTTACTTTTCCACTCCAAAAATAGAACTACATTCGATTTATTACGTTGTCACCCTTTTTACACGGAACATTCTACCCATCTGAACCAATAGTTGAAGAATACTCCACCCCATCATCAAAAGAACTAGTTGACTACAAATCCCAAAAGCTCTTTGTAAGAAAAGTGGAAGGTTACTATCCACAAATGCATCCACAATCATAATAATACTGGCATTGATTTGATAAAATAGTAAAAGAAGGATTAAAGCTTCCCCTACTCCAATTAGCCAATCGTGTTGCTTGTTACTTCGTTGCACTATTCCAACCACCAACAGTCCAATCAAGGATTGAAACAGTATTAGTACTCCTTCTTCAAAAAATACACCACTTTGATTATAGAAATAGATTGAAAAAAGAAATTGAATCAATAAACAGATAAAAGACAAATACTGGTAGACCTTACTTAACGACTTCATCATTAACTCATTCCCCTTTCTATTTAACGATGTATAACAGCTTTACTTTTTATTCACTAAGTAAATTATACAAAACATAAAATCTATTTTTAAGTAAATGCACTCGAAATTTAAACTTATACCAACCCAATAAGTGCTTCAATTTCCGCCAAAGTTTTCGCAAAATGAATCTGGCTCCTGTCTTCTTCGCTCAGTAAGTTTGTCTCCACCATTTTATCGAAAAAGTCTTCTAAATGATCGTAGTAGCCTTCCATATTATAGAAAATACAAATGCCATTGGTCTGGCCTACACGCACCCAAGAAACAACCTCTGCAATTTCTTCGAGGGTACCAGGACCTCCAGGAAGCGCAATGTACACTTCACTGAGTGCAATCATCTGATTTTTACGCTCGGACATTGTATCGACAATATGGAGTTTCGTGATATCTTGTTTCGCAATTTCACGGTCTACAAAAAACTGCGGCATCACGCCAATGACTTTGCCGCCTTCCTTCATCACGGCAGTCGCAACCACTCCCATTAGTCCAGTATTTCCACCACCATAGACAAGCGTGTGATGATTTTTTGCCATCCACTTCCCTAATTCTTCTGTCTTTTTGTCAAATGCAGGGCAATTACTTTGGCTTGCGGCACAATAAACTGCAATCTTCATACTTTCTCCTTTAAAAGAAAGAGGCGTAATCTCTTACGCCCCTCCACTCAATTTTATTTAAATGCTGCGATAATTTCGTCAGCGATATCTTTAGAACAGATAACCCCTGTTGTCTTTTTGTTAGGAACTAAGAAGTCCACTTCTTTTCCATCCACTGTACTGTAGTGTAATCCTAATTCTTTAGCAATAACCATTCCTGGTGCGATATCCCAAGGAGCAAGTAATGTAGAAACATACGCTACAGATTTTCCTAAAATTACTTGGATATGCTCGATTGAAGAAGCACCGTAAGTACGTGTAACCATTGCTTTACGGATCATTTCTGCTTCTTTTTCGTTGGCTTCTAATAACATAAATCCATTCACGTTAATTGAGCTGTCGCCAATGCTGTGGATTTCAGGAGTTGAAAGACGACGGCCGTTGCAGTATGCACCGTAATCTTTAATCCCGAATACTAAACGATCACGCATTACATCGTAAATGTAGCCTAATAGACCAACGCCATCTTTATATAACGCAATCATGATACCGAAGTCTTCTTGACGTTTTACGAAGTTCAATGTGCCATCGATTGGGTCGATTAACCAAACGTAACCGTCCATTGAAGTTAATTCGTCACCGAAACCTTCTTCTCCCATGATTTTGTGTGTTGGAAATTGTTCACGAATTTTTGCGATAAAGAATTGTTCGATTTCTTTATCCACGTTTGTTACTAAGTCATTACGGCTTGTTTTTGTATCTACTTTTAATGGTTCACCAAAGCTGTGGCGGATTTTTTGTCCAGCCTCCATAATCCAGTCATTTACTAATAAGTGTGTTGATAATAAATCCATTATTTTTTCAATCCTTCCATACGAATAATTTTTGTTGCGTTTTTACTTGCTTGGACAACACGATAAAGGCTATATCCAGATGCTTCCTCGAATTCACGACCGAGTCTCTTCTCTTCACCGATACTACGGACTACCGTTTTAAATTCTTGGTAGGCTTTTTTAAAAGCTTCTACTTGGATTCCTTTTTCGTAAGCCTCTTCGACCGCATTCCAAAGTTTGATGACTTTATTCATCTCTTCATGCGACCATTCCAAATCAATTGGATAACTATAATTGGCCATCTCGCCACCTCACAATCATACCTATTTAGTATACACTTTTTCTGCAAGAGTTTCCATTTATGCATAACAAAAATTTCTTAAAAAAGAAGATGATTCCTACGAATCCTTGCGTTTTTTTCATTGTCGCTGTAATGGGGCACCGGCTCAAGCCTTTTGTCTTTCGCCTTTAAAGCCTCAAATCTGGAGTAAGAAATAAATTTCTAACTCCAGCTAATTCGCATTTAATGCACTTCCCCATTACTATGACAATGAATCCGCCAGATTCTCCGTTATCATCTTCTTGATGCTTTTTTATAGTTCGATAGAACTCATCCGAAGATTACTAAATAGGTTATTTGCTCGAAAATTAGACAAAACTGCTCTAACTTCATAACTGCTTTTCATTTTAATTTGTTTAAAGCACTCTTCTAATCTAAGCCGCTGCACTCTCTAACTCGAGAAGCACCGTTGCCTTCCCCTTGGGCACAAATCCCAAAAGAAAATCATTCAATTATGGATTACAGAGAATCCGCGGATTTTGTAGTTGCAGTGACAGGAAGTGCATCAAAACGAGGGAGAAAGACAGAAATGCCATAGATACATTGTATCTATGGCATTTCTTTTTCTTTCCCCCACAAAGTTGAATAGGAATGAGATAGCTGTTTACAGCGAAACTCATTCCATTCAACCACTGTGCTAAGAGGGCGTAGGATTTTTAATCCATACGCCCTCTTTGAGTCTTTGAAGGTGAGAGACATCGGCTCGAACCGGTGCCTTGTCACAGCAACTACAAACAAATCCGCAAGGATTCGTCGTAATCCATAAAGTTTTTGATTATTTTCCTTCTTGGTATTCTTTTGCGATTTGCGCACCAAGTTTCGCGTTATTGTAAACAAGCTGGATGTTTGTCTTCAAGCTTTCTCCGCCTGTTAACTCAACGATTTTCGCTAATAAGAATGGTGTGCTATCTTTACCGTGAACGCCTTTTTCATCTGCTTCACGAACCGCTTGATCGATAATCGCATCGATTTTTTCGTGTGGAATTTCGTATTCTGCAGGAATTGGGTTTGTAACTAAGATACCACCTTTAAGGTTCAATAACTCAGAGTAACGAATCATTTCAGCTACTTCTTTAGCTGAGTCTACACGGCTATTTAATTTGTACTCAGAAGTACGAGTGTAGAATGCTGGTAAGTAGTCTGTTTGGTATCCTACTACTGGCACCCCTTTTGTTTCTAAATATTCAAGAGTACGTGGTAAATCAAGAATCGCTTTGGCACCAGCGCAGACAACTGTTACTGGAGTTTGTCCTAATTCATCTAAGTCTGCTGAAATATCCATTGTTTCTTCAACGCCACGGTGAACCCCACCGATACCACCAGTTACGAACACTTTGATACCAGCTAAGTGCGCACCAATCATTGTTGTTGCTACTGTAGTTGCTCCTAAAACACCTTTAGCAAATGTTTCTGCTAAGTCACGGCGAGATACTTTTGCGACTGGTTTTTCTTTTGCAAGACGTTCTAAGTCCGCTTCTTCTAAACCAATTTTGTATTTTCCATCCATGATAGCGATTGTTGCTGGAACTGCACCATTGTCGCGGATAATTTGTTCTACTGTTTTAGCCATTTCAACGTTTTGTGGATATGGCATTCCGTGTGAAATGATAGTTGATTCTAACGCAACGACTGGTAAGTTATTGTCTAATGCGTGTTGCACTTCTTTACTGATTGATAATAATGGATTCATGATAAACCTCTTTCCTTTAATTGTTGATATTCTTTTTCAAATGACTTAGCGTTTAAGTCTTTTCGAACTGTTTCAATGGCTTGGACCGTATAGTACGAATTCGTTAATCCGTATCCAATCGACTCTTCCAAGCTTGCTCCTTTAAGAGCCCCGTAAAGCACTCCAGAAGAAAATGAATCTCCTGCTCCTGTCACGTCTTGAACATGATCAGCTTTTATCGGTGTAAAAGTCTTTACGACTCCAGTACTATCTGCAAAAACACCACATTTCGTCCCTTTTGTAATGACGATATTTTCTACGCCATCCTTCTGCCACAATGTAGCTAGTTCCGAAAGCGTGTGTTCGCCGTACCTTGTTTTTGACTCATCTTCATTCACGACAATCCAAGAAACTCCTTGTAATTTGTCAGGGATTCTTTTCATCTTAGGTCCGCTCACAGGAATAATCGCCAGTGGAATTTTTTCAAGATTAGTTAGCTGAATGAGCGCTTCTAAAGTTTCTTGCGGAAGATTTAAGTCCGCAATGACTAGCACTGCTTGTTTCACTGCTTCTTCATGCGAAGAAAGCCACTCAGGTGTCATCTCCTCACAAATGGTCATGTCAGCTAACGCCAGACACATATCTCCCTCTAGGTCTAAAATCGCCGTATAATTCGATGTCATTTTTCCAGGAAGTCTGTCCACTAACGAAAAATCGATAATGTCTTTAGTCTCTTTTTCGAGCCATGCAAAATTTTCGTCATCACCTGCTACCGATAACATCTTTACAGTCAACCCTAGACGTCCCAAATTTTCGGCAATGTTTCTAGAAACACCACCAGCACTTAGCGACGAGACCACAGGATTACTCGTTTCAAGAACGAGATTTTCGAGCAATTGGACTTTCTTGTCCACGTTCATTCCACCGATACAAAGTACGTAGGAATCTTTAAATTTCTTGTCTTCTGACATGAACATCCCCCTTCGTTTACAAAAAGGTTCGATGAATGGAGGATGATGAAGCTTTTCCTTCATTCGCTCTTATACGCTTCATTATAAGCGATAACCCCTTCTCCAATCAAGCTATTCCGAAGAAAACCACAAATATTTCAAAGTTCATTTGGGCAATTGTTCGTGTTTATAGCAATAGACGCACGATTTTTCCTATAATGGCAACAAAAAAGGACCCGAAAATTCGAGTCCCCTGATGTTTAATTTATGAAATTAAACGTGAATTGGCATACCTAATGCTAATTCAGCAGTATCCATAACTACTTCTGATAATGATGGATGTGAGTGGATTGTTAATGCGATATCTTCTGCATTCATTCCAGCTTCGATTGCTAAACCTAATTCAGCAATGATATCTGAAGCGTTCACGCCGGCAACTTGTGCACCAACGATTACGTTATCTTCTTTAGTAGTGATTAAACGAACGAAACCTTCAGTAGCGTTCAATGATAATGCACGACCATTTCCTGATAATGGGAATTTAGAAGCTTTCACTTGTAAACCAGCATCTTTAGCTTGTTGTTGAGTATAACCAACTGAAGCTAATTCTGGATCAGTGAAGGCAACAGATGGCATTGCACGGTAGTCAACAGCCACTGCTTTACCTGAGATTGCTTCTGCAGCGATTTTTCCTTCGTAGCTTGCTTTGTGAGCTAAAGCTGGTCCAGGAACGATATCACCGATTGCAAAGATTGATTTAACGTTTGTACGTCCTTGGTTGTCAACTTTCACTAAACCACGTTCAGTCATTTCAACACCAGCAACGTCTAAACCTAATTCATCAGTGTTAGGACGGCGACCTACAGCAACCATTACGTAGTCAGCTTCAACAGCTTCTTCTTTGCCGTCTACTGTGTACTTAACAGTTACGCTATCACCATTGTCAACAGCTTCTTTAGCCATTGCGTTAGTTACGATAGTAACACCTTTTTTAGCCATGTTATCTTCAACAAGTTTAACCATGTCTTTGTCAAACATTGAAAGAATGCTTGGAGCACCTTCAAGGATTGTCACTTCTGAACCTAAGTTAGCGTATGCTGAACCTAATTCTGAACCGATAACTCCACCACCGATAACAACTAATTTTTTAGGAACTTCTTTAAGACCTAAACCACCTGTTGAATCGATAACGCGTCCGCCAAATTTGAAACCTTTGATTTCGATTGGACGGCTACCAGTAGCTACGATAGCGTGGTTGAATGAGTATGTTTGAGCGCTGTCTTCAGTAACAACACGTAAAGTGTGTTCGTCTACTAAGAAAGCTTCTCCACGAATGATTTCAACTTTGTTTTTCTTTAATAAGTACTCAACACCAGCAGTTAATTTCTTAACAACTTGGTTATCTTTCCATTCTTGAGTTTTAGCGAAGTCTAAAACAACTTCTTTAGCAGTCACACCAAATACTTCTGAGTGTTGTGCTTCTTGGTAATGATGTCCAGCTGAAATTAACGCTTTAGATGGAATACATCCAACGTTTAAGCAGACACCACCAATATATTCTTTCTCGATAATCGCAACTTTTTGACCTTCTTGTGCTGCACGAATAGCTGCAACATATCCACCAGGGCCGGCACCGATTACGACTGTATCTAGTTCAATAGCGAAATCGCCTACTACCATTTTTTTCACCTCTTAAAAGTTTTCAAATAAGGAACCGACGTAAACACGTGTCTACGTCGTTCCTAACAGTTTAATGAATTAAGCTTCCATTAATAATAATTCTGGATCGTTTAATAGACGTTTGATTTCGTTCATAGCTTTTTGAGCAGTTGCGCCGTCCACGATACGGTGGTCAAAGCTTAATGATAATTTCATGTTACGTCCGATTACGATTTCATCGTTTTCGTTGATTACTGGTTCGCGAACGATTGTACCAACACCTAAAATCGCAACTTCAGGGTAGTTGATAACTGGAGTGAACCAACCGCCACCTACTGAACCGATGTTAGAGATTGTAATTGTTCCTTGTCCCATTTCTGCAGCTGTTAATTTACCTTCATGAGCTTTTGCAGCTAATGCGTTAATTTCATCTGCAATACCGAACATGCTCTTAGTGTTCGCATCTTTGATATTTGGAACGAATAAACCTAAATCTGTATCTGTAGCGATACCGATATTGATGTAGTTTTTGTAAACAATTTCTTGAGATGCATCGTCGATAGAAGCATTCAATACTGGGAATTTCTTCATTGCTACTGCTAAAGCTTTAACAACGTAAGGTAAGAATGTTAATTTAGTACCTTGTGCAGCTGCAACATCTTTGAATTTCTTACGGTGATCCCAAAGTTTAGAAACTTCAACTTGGTCATGTAATGTAACGTGTGGTGCAGTGTGTTTGCTGTTAACCATTGCTTTAGAGATTGCTTTACGCATTGGGGTTAATTTAACGCGTTCTTCACGTTCTGCTGATCCAACGAATGGTTTAGCTGGAGCTGGAGCCGCTGCTGGTGCAGATGCTTGAGCTGGAGCTGCTGCAGGAGCTTCTACTGCTGCTGGAGCTGCTGGAGCTGCTACTGGTGCGCCACCGAAGTTATCGATGTCTTCACGAGTTACACGTCCACCTTTACCAGTTGGAACTACTGCTGTAATATCAACGCCTTTTTCACGTGCGTATTGACGAACTGAAGGCATCGCTAATACTAATTTACCAGGGTTGCTTGCTGCAGGAACTCCTGTTGGAGCTGCAGGTGCCGCTGGAGCTGCAGGTGCTGCTGGAGCCGCTGCTGCAGGTGCGTGAGAACCGCCTTCTGTTGCGATTTCAACGATAACATCACCAACGTGAGCTACTGTTCCTTCAGATACTAAAACTGCTGTTACAGTTCCAGATACTGGAGAAGGAATTTCTTCTACAGATTTGTCGTTTTGTACTTCGAATAAAATGTCATCTTCAGCAATCTTGTCGCCTACTTTGATGTCGATTTTAACGATTTCACCTTCTGCAATTCCTTCACCGATGTCAGGTAATTTGAATTGGAAAGTGCTTGATGCTGCTGGTGCAGCTGGTGCAGGTGCTGCCGCTGGAGCCGCTGCTGGTGCAGATGCTTCTGCTGGGCCAGAACCATCGTCGATAACAACGATAACGTCGCCTACGCGAGCTACTGTACCTTCTTGAACTTTAACTTCTAATACTTTACCACTTACTGGAGAAGGAATTTCTTCTACAGATTTGTCGTTTTGTACTTCGAATAAAATATCATCTTCTTGAATTGTATCTCCGACTTTAATGTCGATTTTTACGATTTCGCCTTCTGCGATACCTTCACCGATATCAGGCATTTTAAATTGGAAAGCCATGCTTGTACATCCCTTCTTATTTTTATAAAACTCTAAAGAGCACACTCATGCGAGAGGCTCTTTAGAATGAAAATTGTTGAATTAGAAGTTCACTGTTTCGCGAACTTTAGCTTCAATATCGCTAGCATTTGGTAACCAGTCGTTTTCTGCTTGACCAAATGGGAAGATTGTATCTGGAGCTGCAACACGTCCGATTGGAGCTTCTAAACTTAAGATTGCACGTTCAGAAATTTCAGACATTACCATTGCGCCGATACCAGCTTGACGTTGTGCTTCTTGAACAACAACTACGCGACCAGTTTTTTCAACTGAAGCTAAGATTGTGTCTAAGTCTAATGGAGAAACAGTACGTAAGTCGATAACTTCTACTGAGATTCCTTCTTTTTCTAAGTTTTCAGCAGCTTTAACAGCTTCACGAACCATTGCACCGTAAGTAATTACAGATACGTCTTTACCTTCACGAGTTACTGCAGCTACTCCTAGAGGAACTGTGTATTCTCCTTCTGGAACTTCTTCACGGAATGAACGGTATAATTTCATGTGTTCTAAGTAAACAACTGGATCGTTGTCACGAATAGCTGAAATTAATAATCCTTTTGCATCGTATGGGTTTGAAGGGATAACCACTTTCAAACCTGGAGATTGAGCTACTAAACCTTCTAAGTTATCTGAGTGTAATTCAGGTGTGTGTACCCCACCACCAAATGGTGAACGGAATACGATTGGCATGTTACGAGTTCCACCCATACGGTAACGTGTACGAGCTGCTTGAGCTACCACGCTATCCATTACTTCGAATACGAATCCGAAGAATTGGATTTCAGGAACTGGACGGTAACCTTCTAATGCTAAACCGATTGCTAAACCACCGATACCAGATTCTGCTAAAGGAGTGTTGAACACGCGGTCTTCACCGAATTCATCTTGAAGCCCTTGAGTTGCACGGAAAACCCCACCGTTTTTACCAACGTCTTCCCCGAAAATTAGGACATTTTCATCACGTTTTAATTCGACAGCCAAAGCATCAGTGATGGCTTGAATCATTGTCATTTGTGCCATAATTATTTATTCTCCTTTGCTTTAAAGTATTCGATTTGTTCTTTAATAACGTTTGTTGGTTCTTCAAACATTGTTTCTAAGAAGAATGAAACTTTTTGTTTAGGTTGTTTGTCAGCCTCTTTAATCGCTTCTTTAATTTCTTCTTTAGTTGCTTCGATTACTTCGTTTTCTTTTTCTTCTGACCATAAGCCTTTAGCTGTTAGGTAGTTACGGAAACGAATTAATGGATCTTTCTTAGCCCATTCATCTTGAATTCCTTCTGGTTGGTAACGAGTTGGGTCGTCACCTGATAATGTATGAGGACCATAACGGAAGCAGATTGTTTCGATTAACACAGGACCGTTTCCAGCAACTGCGTATTCACGAGCTTTTTTAGTTACAGCGTAAACTGCTAATGGGTCCATACCATCTACTTGGATACCAGGGATACCAGCAGCAACTGCTTTTTGAGCTAATGTTGGAGCAGCTGTTTGTAACTCACGAGGAGTTGAAATTGCCCAACCATTGTTTTGAATGAAGAATACTGCAGGAGCTTGGTATGCACCAGCGTAGTTAATACCTTCATAGAAGTCCCCTTGTGAAGATCCTCCATCACCAGTATAAGTCACTGCAACATTTTTCTTACCACGTTTTTTAAGACCTAAAGCAACACCGGCTGCTTGAACATATTGAGCACCAATGATGATTTGTGGTGGTAAAGCTTTTAATGATTCTGGGTACATGTTACCTGCAACATGTCCACGAGACCATAAGAATGCTTGTGATAATGGTAAACCGTGTTTTACTAATTGAGGTACATCACGGTAACCTGGTAATAGAACGTCGTCTTTTTCAAAAGCTTTGATAGAAGCTAATTGTGAAGCTTCTTGTCCAGCTGTTGGAGCGTAGAAACCTAAACGTCCTTGACGGTTTAATGCAGTTGAACGTTCGTGTAAGATACGTGACCATACCATGTCAGTCATTAATTGAACTAATTCGTCATCAGACAAATCTGGTACTAAGTCAGGATTTACAACATTTCCTTCTGCGTCTAACACTTGAACCATTTCGAAGTTCGTGTTATTTGGTGTGAAAAGTGCATCGAGATTGAATTTTTTCTTCGTTGCCATACTTCTTTTTTCCCCTTTTCTATAAGAAATTGTGCTTAACAGACAAAACAGGTAGTTAGAACTGTACTATTCCCTCTGCTATCGTATAATAATTTAACAAACTTTTGTGAAATATGCAAGCAAAGAAGACTTTATAGAGCGTTTCTTATAACTTTGTGAAAAAACTCCCACTATCTTACGCTAAATAAAGTCTTCTTTTATTCTGATTTGTTCAATCGTTTTTCTGTTTTCAGTATTTTTCAGTAACTATTTTCTTGATTTTCACAATGAAACTGTACTAGTCTGTTGACGGAAACTGTACTAATATTTTAAAACAGTTTTAATTGTTTATAGAGTCTATTTGTATTTTCAAGATGCGAAACGGTAAGACCTATTAGTCTTATCGGGCGTTCTTCCATCATTTCCTCAAACAACTGCAATGCAATGGCATAGATTTCATCTTGCTTATTCAAATAGTCACGCATTGTAACACTCTTCGTCATTGTATTAAATTCCAAATCTCTCAACTTCAGTGTGACTGTTCTACAAGCCAGACTTCTCTTCTTCAGCATGCGTTCTAATTCTTCTGCAAACTCCTCCAAGTATCCTGTTAGTATGCCATGGTCGGTTGTATCTTTAATTAATGTCCGTTCGGTTCCAATGGATTTCCGTTCCCGATGAAGCGTCAGTTGATCATTCGACTCTCCTCGAACTTGTAAGTATAATCGTGGACCAAGGTTACCAAACTTCTTCTCCAGTTCTTCCTTAGAGAACTGAAAGAGATCTTCTCCTGTTAAAATCCCTGCCTGTTTTAATTTTTCCGCACTCACTTTTCCAACTCCATAGAAATCTTCAATAGGAATTGTTCGAATGAATTCTTTGGCATTTTCTGGTGTAATCACCGTCACTCCTGAAGGCTTATGATAGCCTGATGCCATTTTCGCGAGAAACTTATTAAAGGACACTCCTACTGAACAAGTTAGTCCGACTTTCTCATAGACATCCTTTTGAATCGCGTGTGCAATCATGGTCGCAGACGTCATCCCTTTTTTATTATCCGTGACATCTAAATAGGCTTCATCAATCGAGAGCGGTTCGATTAAATCTGTGTAAGTACGAAACACTTCATGCACCTGAGCAGAAACTTCTTTATACAAATCATATCGTCCAGGTGTGAGGATAGCTTGCGGGCAGAGTTTCATCGCTTTTGCTGTAGGTATCGCAGAACGCACGCCAAAAGCCCTCGCCTCGTATGAACAAGTCGACACAACTCCGCGATGGTTTGGTTTTCCACCGACAATCACAGGCTTCCCTCTCCACTCAGGATGGTCCCTTTGTTCCACTGATGCGAAAAATGCATCCATATCCACATGTAAAATCTTTCGCATCATATCCCCACTTTCTACTCTGTTCTCATTTCTATCTTATCGATTTTTTGCTAAAAATAAAAACGGAATGCACATTGGCATCCCGCTCTGTCTTTACTCATTATTGACTAAACTTCTTTTTCTAATGAAGTGACGAATGATTTTTGCGACCACGATTCCATTGGTGATAGCAAATATCCCAATCTGTACAACGCCTGCTCGTTGGATTACTTGTTGCATCCAATCATCAAGTGCTAAGTCTGTAGCGTGTTTTAAAACAGTCACTCCAAACGCTCGAACGACTAATGTGAGCCAGGCGATACAAAGTAATCCGGCATTTTCAATAATAAATTCGAAGAAGTCATCTGGAAACTTCTTCTTCGCAAATTCCATTCCAAATATAATGACTAAGATGAGTGCACTAAGAATCACAACATGCCATCCTTGGCTTGTTATAAATGGATTTCCAAAGTTCATCAAATAAGCTGTCAATACTAAATAGAGAATGGTTAAAACAGCGACTATATTATAGTAGATTAACATTATCTTTTTCATCATTATCCCTCCATTTCAACGTTTCTTCTATCTACTTCTATTGTACTCCTCCTAAAAGCGGACTTCAATCGGAATTTGGATATTTTAGAGCTAAAAAAGACTGACCAGAAACTTGTCAGTCTTTCATTTGGTTATGGATTGTTATTTATCTTCATCTGAGTCTTTTTTCTTAGCGAAGACTAATACGCCAACTGCCGCAACTACTAGTAATGCACCAATCACCATATAGATTGTTTGGTTGCCTGTACCTGTATTTGGAAGTTCTTCTACTGTTGATGTCGTTGTTGGTTCTTCAACCGTTGTTACAGTAGTCTCTTCAGTTGTTGTAGTTGTTGTAGTTGCTTCTTCCTCTTTAGGAGTGTCTTTCACGTGTAAGATACTTTCGTTTTGACCAAGTGTCACTGTATATTCTGTTTCGTCTAATTCGTAACCTTCTGGAGCAGTTTTCTCTTTAATCTTGAATTCTTTTCCAGCATATTTTTCATCGAATTGTGGAGAAACAGCATGTCCTTCTGCATCAGTAGTCACTTCAACTGTATTTCCATCTGGATCTGTAATCACATAGACAGCCCCTGCTACAGGATTCAATGTTTTAGTATCCACTTTACTTACTTTAACAGTATAAGCGCTTGTTGCTTCAATCGTACCTGAGAATAATGAAGTTGCACTGGCTGTGAATGTTGTTTCAGTTGTGTTTGTACGACGAGTGACTGGCGTTCCGTCTGCTTTTGCAACAGAAACCATATTTTGAACTTTACTTCCATCGTTTGGAGTTGTTGTGTCGTAAGTGACATAGTATTTCTTGCTTCCATCGTTGAAAGTGATTGTAAAGTTTGTATAGTTTTCGTTCCAGTTAACTGTGTAGTCTGTTCCTTCTACTAATTGTACAAAATCGCCTTCTTTACCAGAAGTTGATTCTGTCATTGAAGGAGCGTTGTATACCACTAATGATTCTGGAATATATTGAATTGAAGCAGTAGACGGGTCACTTGGTAATGTATCTGTTAAAACTAAGTTGTCCCCTAAGTTTTCTCCGCTTGTATTCACACGTACTTTCCACTCAGAAACATATTGTCCAGAACCTTTTGATCCAGCAGCTTCTAATTTTGCTGATGTCCAAGCTTTATTAGCTGCTTGTCCACCAATTTTCGCAAAGTTTTCTTTCCCGATTGGATCAGTTTCTTCTGAAAGAGTTTGAACATTATACGTTTGTGTAATCGTTGTTTGCATTGAAGGTGAGTCAAATGTTACAGGTTGATTAGATACATTCTTTTTATATAAGAAGTTTAAAGCCAAAGTTCCTTTGACCTCTTTAACTGTATCCGCACCCTTTGCTGCTAAATATTGGTCAAGTTTCTTCAATGTTACTGTAATTGTTCCACCTTGGTTATCCCCGTGCCCTTCAAAATGTGCATCTGCAATTGGTACGTTCGTTGCTAAGTCCACTAATTCCACATCATGATTATCGTAGAATGTAATCTCAGCAGGCACTTTTAATTTAAAGAAATCACCATTTTGAATATCGCCATTGTAATGCTCTAAGTCGAATACCGCTCTTAATTTATAGGCTCTATTTGTAAGAATTTGATAGACTCCATTTGCATCGGGACTTAATTTTGTATCCGATTGATCAAGAAGTTCTAATCCTGAAATTACATTCTGTAGTTCTTTTGCTTCAGCCGCTTTGGCCGAAGTGTTTCCGAAAAACACCAATGATAAAATCACCAATAAAGTTGCGAATAAACCAAACCATTTACTCTTTTTCTTCATATAAACCCTTCTCTCTTTAAACCGTTTTCATTATCGTACCATAAACTTCATACTAAAGGCAAAAAAATAGAGCAAGTGGGGAGATTCCACTTACTCTACTCGCCAATCAATTGGCTGTTGTCCTGTTTTTTCTAAAAATGCATTAATTTGACTAAATGGTTTACTACCAAAGAAACCACGGTATGACGATAAAGGACTTGGATGTGGTGCCTTCAAAATCAAATGATTCGGATTGGTAATGAGCTTTTCTTTTGATTGAGCAGGTTTCCCCCACAAGACAAAGACGATTGGATGATCACTTTGATTAAGAGAAGTAATCACTGCATCCGTAAAAGTTTCCCACCCTTGACCACGATGGCTATTCGCCTCGTGTGCACGAACCGTTAATACCGTGTTCAAAAGCAACACTCCTTGTTTTGCCCAAGCAGTTAAATCCCCACTCTTGGCAACTGGAATCCCTAGGTCGCTTTCAAGTTCCTTATAAATATTCAGTAATGAAGGTGGCAAGGCGATTCCTTTTTGTACCGAGAAACTAAGGCCATGTGCTTGGCCGTCACCATGATAAGGATCTTGACCAAGAATGACTACTTTCACGTTATCAAACGGTGTCAGTTCCAAGGCCTTAAAGACATTCTCAGCAGCCGGAAATACTTTATGATGATTTCGCTCGCTTTGTTCAAAGGAACGTACTGCATGGAAATATTCTTTTTCCTTCTCCTCGCCAATGACATCATGCCATGTTGTCATAGAGTTTCCTCTTTTCTCTCGTAGATTTCAAACGTATGTGGGTAGACATTTTTTTCATCCACTTCACCTTCGAGTGATTTCACTTTCACGAAATCGCCCCATGGAAAATCGGTTGGGAAATACGTATCCCCTTCAAATGTATGATGGATTCGTGTGCAGTATAAAAGCTCCACATGGTCTTTTAGAAGACGGTAGACTTCTGCACCACCGCACACATAAATGTCCTCGTGTTTGGCATCTTCGACAATCTCTTTTACATCTGTCACGACTTCAGCGCCTGGCACTTCATAATCGTCACTTCTTGTAAGAAGAATGGTTTGACGTCCTGGAAGCAAGCGACTCCCCATCCCTTCAAACGTTTTACGACCCATGAGAATGGTTTGCCCCATTGTCACTTCTTTAAAGAATTTAAAATCATTCGGCAATCGCCAAGGAAGCGTGTTGTCTTTTCCAACAAGCCCTTGTTCATCTTGAGCCCAAATATAAATTAACATCTGTCTCCTCCAGCATTACACGGCAATCGGTGCTTTAATCGTTGGATGTGGATTGTATCCTTCTACAATCACATCATCAACATCGATATCAAACATTGATTTTTCAGGATGTTTTAATACGAGTGTTGGTAATTCTCTTTCTTCACGCGCTAATTGCGTTTCAACTTGTTCCATATGGTTTAAGTAAATATGCGCATCGCCTAATGTATGAACGAATTCACCCACTTCTAAGCCTACTTCATTTGCGATTAAATGAGTTAATAAGGCGTAACTTGCTATATTAAAAGGGACTCCTAAGAACACATCCGCACTACGTTGATATAATTGGCAGCTTAATTTACCGTCAGCAACGTAGAATTGGAACATTGTGTGACATGGAGGAAGCGCCATGCTAGGCACATCTTCTGGATTCCATGCGGATACAATCATTCGACGTGAATCTGGAGAATTCTTCAATAAGTTCAGTAAGTCTGCGATTTGGTCAATCGTCTCACCCTTTGTTGTTTTCCAGTGACGCCATTGTGAACCGTAAATATTTCCAAGTTCACCGAATTCAGCCGCAAACGCATCATCCGTTAAGATTTTTTCACAGAAGTCCTTCTTCACTTCTTGGTATACTTCGTTGAACGCTTCGTCTTGTAAGCAGCGACGTCCAAAGTCTGTCATATCAGGACCAGTGTATTTTGGAGAAGAAACATAACGCTCAAACGCCCATTCATCCCAGATATGGTTGTTATGTTCTAATAAGTATTTGATATTTGTATCGCCATGTAAGAACCATAGTAACTCGCTCTTAATTAAACCGAACGCTACACGTTTTGTTGTTAACAGTGGAAATCCTTTTTGTAAGTCAAAACGCATTTGGTATCCGAACACACTCTTTGTACCTGTACCAGTACGGTCTGTTTTAATCGTTCCTTCTTCTAAAATCTTTCTTAGTAAGTCTTTATATTGTTTCGTCATATCTGTTCCTTTCTTTAATTCCCTGCTAATTCTGCTAAATATTCCCAACGTTCGTAAGCTTTACTTGCCGCCTCTTCCGTCTTGTCTAATTCCTCTTGTAATTCTTGTAGTTTGGCAAAATCTTGTGCATGAACACTCATTTCCTCTTGCAAGAATTCTAGTTTTTCTTCGAGTTCTTGAATGGTCGCTTCTATCGTCTCCCATTCTTTCTTCTCTTGATACGTCATCTTCTTAGCCGGAGCTGGTTTTGTCGCCTCCACTTTTGGTGCTTCTGCCTTAGGAGTTTCCACCGCCACTTTTGCTAGTGATTTTTCTTGTTCTAAATACTCACTCATCGATCCGTAGAACAGTTCGGTTTGCCCTTCGCCTCGGATGACAAATAATTGATCCACCGTCTTATCTAAGAAGTAACGATCATGGGATACGATAAGAACCGCTCCATTAAACGACTCTAAGAAGTCCTCGAGTACGGTTAATGTATCGATATCCAAGTCGTTCGTTGGTTCGTCTAATAATAACACATTTGGTTTTGTCATTAATAAGCGAAGTAAGTAGAGTCGTCTTCTCTCTCCTCCAGACAATGTATGGATATAAGCCCCATGTAAATGTCTTGGGAATAAGAATGTCTCGAGTAGTTCTGAAATGGAAGCTACTTCTCCGTTTTCACGTTTGATTTCTTCGGCTTCTTCTCGTAAATATTGGATGAGCTGTTTATCCATTGGGATATCTTCATCTTGTTGTTTGTAGTATGCGATACGAACAGTCTCACCGACAACAAACTGGCCACTATCAAATGGAATCTGTCCGGCAATGGCATTTAGGAAAGTAGATTTTCCAACACCATTCACCCCAGCAATCCCGACACGCGCTTGACTTTGAATAATCCAATCTAGATTCTTCACGATTTGTTGTCCATTAATCGAAAGACTGACATCTTCCATTTGGAAGACACGTTTCCCAATACGCGCTTGGTCGAATTCCATCACCAATTTATCTTGAGAAGTCGTCTGTTTCACTTCTTTTTCTAACGCTTCAAAACGATGAATACGCGCTTGTTGTTTCGTCGAACGAGCCTGCGCCCCTTGACGCATCCACTCTAATTCACTCAAGTACAATCGTTTTTGCTTCTGCGACATGCGAGCTGCGATTTGTTCTCTTTGGCTTCGTTGCTCTAAGTACGACTCATAGTTTCCTTCATAAGCTTCGATTCGGCCATTTACCAATTCAAACATATGCGTTACCGCACGTTCTAAGAAGTATCGGTCGTGAGTAACAAGCATCATCGCGCCTTTATAATTGGCTAAATAGCCCTCTAACCATTCGATGGCTTCTAAGTCTAAGTGGTTCGTTGGTTCATCGAGCAATAGTAAATCCGGTTCTTCCATCAATACTTTTGCCAGTCCAACACGCTTCTTCTGTCCACCAGAGAGCGTTCCAACTTTTTTCTGAATGTCTGTTAGTCCCATCTTTTGAAGAATAGTCTTAATTTGAACTTCCACTTGCCATCCATCGATTTCATTCATCTTTTGTTCTAAGACGCTGTATCGTTTTGTGAGGCTTTCTGAAGTTGGATTTTCGCGTAATTGTTCCACCACTTCTTCATAGTCATGAACGACCTTTAATGTTGGATGGTCTCCTTTATATAGGGCTTCAAAAATTGTATCTTCATCATCCAATTCTGGTTGCTGAGACAAGTATCCAATTCTATAATCGTTAGACGTTGTGATGTCTCCTGATTCGGCAAAATCAACTCCTGCTAGAATAGATAACAATGTACTCTTACCAGTCCCATTTTGACCGATTAAACCTACGTGTTCTCCTTCATTAATAATAAAGGACACGTCTTCTAATAATGATTTCGCACCATAAGATTTTTTCAAATGATCGACTCTAAAATCTTTCATGCAAACTCCTTTCAAGTCTCTTAATATAAGCCATTAATTTTCCCATTGTCATCAACACTAATTCCAAGTGCTGCTGGAACTTTAGGAAGTCCCGGCATCGTTAAAACTGTTCCAGTTAGCGCAACAATAAATCCAGCACCTAGTTTTGGAATCAATGAACGAATTGTAATCTCAAAGTTTTCTGGACGCCCTTTTAACTTAGCGTTGTCTGAGAATGAATACGGTGTTTTCGCAATGCATACATTTAAATGATTCCATCCAGCCTCTTCAATCTCTTTCAATTGTTCTAATGCTTCAGGGGTGTAATTTACTCTCGTAGCTCCATAAATGTTCTTAGCAACTGCATCGATTTTTTCTTGAATTGGTTGGTTCTCTTTATAAGTTGGATAAAAAGCAGCTTTGCCACTTTCACAGAGTTCAACAACTTTCTGTGCTAATTCAATACCGCCCTTAGAACCTTTTTCCCATACCGCAGTCATGATACAAGGAACTCCAAACTCCTGACAAAGCGATGCAAAGAGTTCTTGTTCTGCTTTTGTATCCGTTACAAATTCATTCAGCGCTACCACCACAGGCAAACCATACTGTTGAATATTCTCAATATGTTTAGCTACGTTCTTGAATCCTTCGCGAACCGCTTCAAGCGATTCTCCTTGCGCTAATTCTTCAAGAGACAATCCGCCATGCATCTTCGTTGAACGAATGGTTGCTACCACTACGACTGCATCCGGACTCTTTCCAAGAACCGGCACTTTGATATCCAGGAACTTCTGAGCACCAAGGTCGGCTCCAAAACCTGCTTCTGTCACAGTATAATCTGCCAAAGTTAAGGCCATTTTCGTCGCGATAACACTATTACATCCATGCGCAATATTGGCAAATGGTC
>CALJSD010000192.1 GCA_937976325.1 uncultured Carnobacterium sp. | reverse complement strand
CAAACATTTCTCCAAACCTAAAACAAACATAATATAAATGTAAATGTTTTTTGTAAATAGAAAGGAGAAAAGTTATGGACAATAAAAAACAAGTACAAACAAAAGTTTCTAATTTTTTAGAATTCGATGGAATGCAAATTTCTGTTGAAGAAATTAGGGATAAAATTCTGAATAGGCATAGTGATGAAAAAATTAGAGAATTGCAAATTTATTACAACATTGAAGAATTCAAAGCTTACTATGTAATTAATGGAGTTCACGAAAAAGAATATTATGTAGAAGTAAACGGTCCGCTTGACGAAGATGCCGTAGAAACCTTCAAACGAGGCGTGGTCTTCCACGGTGGTTACCAATGCAAGCCAAGCACGCTTACGATACTAGAAAGTAGCGACACTTTGAGCCGCGCAACTGTCACCATCTCTGAAGGAAAATTCCATCAAGTGAAGAAGATGTTTCTATGCGTTGGTGTGAAAGTCACGTATCTTAAACGGATTCGCTTTGGAGAATTTGTGTTAGACGAGGCTTTGGCTCCCGGAGAATATCGAGAGTTGAACGAAGCAGAACTCCAACTTGTAAAGACGTATTTCTAAAAAAGCAAAATGTAACATAAAAGTTACGTAGCTTATATGTTACATTTCGGGTCTTCAACACTGAAAAATTCATCTTAGCCAATCTAACGACCCGTCTCATAGTCATAAAGAGATAGTAATCACTCGTAAAAAGTGGTTTAATAGAAGTAACAGCATTCCATCCAGTTGACTATTTTGGAGGTAAGGTTATGGATTATGAAGTGATTAAACTTAACGTTTCAAATGATAAAATTCGAGAATATAAGCAATTCGAGGGATTAAAATTATATTCAACTATTATTAAATCTCAAGATGAACGGACTCTGACAAATAAAAGAATTTACGTTACGAAAAAGAACAACTATGTTTATTACGAACGAACCGATACGAATTGGAATTTTTGGTCAAACCCCAAAAATCATCAGTCTTCGTTCATACCTGATGAAGAAAATCACCGCATTCTCTTCGAAGTCGCACCTGATTTAAGTGCATTCTCCAAGTATTTAGGGGAAGAACTGATTCAAAAAATTCAAATCAAACAACAGAATGGTGAAATCAAGCTTTCCAAACTTTGCAGGTAATGGCCATTAATTGTCCATAGCATCTCATCTTATTTTTAAAAGTTTGAGAAGTAAACTCCATTATAAAACACTATCATCCATTAGAAAACGAATAAACATCTTAATTTAGTTTGACAAAATTTACCAAATAGTTTATGATACTGATAGCAATATTCGGAGGTAAGGGAGACATGAACAACTAAGTCTATCAAATAAAGAACCT
>CALJSD010000191.1 GCA_937976325.1 uncultured Carnobacterium sp. | reverse complement strand
CGGTGACACCTTTCCAAATGATGCAAGCTTTCACTGCTATTGCAAATGGCGGTCAAATGCAGAAATTGCGTTTGGTGGACCATTTAACAGATCCTGATACTGGAAAAGAAACACCAAACCCAACAACAGCTTTAGGAAAAGTAATCTCTCCAGAAACTGCGAAGAAAACTCTTCAATTTTTATATCAAGCAACTCGTATGAAAAACGGAACAAATTATGATTTTAATATTGATGGGGAAGGTGTCGCAGCTAAAACAGGGACAGCTGAAATCATCAATCCGGAAACAGGTAAATACTACTCAAACGGAAACAACTATATTTTCTCTGTTGTAGGATTTGCACCGTATGATGATCCAAAATATATTTTATATATTACGGTGAAACAACCGCGTGTATCTGTAACTGGCAACCAAATTATTAAAGAAATTTTCAATCCATTAATGAAGAGAAGTTTAGAATACTCTAGATTGTCTGAGTAAAAGAAGGAGGAAGAACATGTTTGCGAAAGAACTAGCGGACTTGTTAGTCATTAAAGAAGTGGAAGGCTCGCTTGAGGGCGTCACTGTAGAAAAATTAGCACAAGATTCGCGCAAAGTTGTGCCCAATACTATGTTTTTCTGTATCGAAGGTGTAACGGTAGATGGACATCAATTTGCGGGAAAAGCAAAAGAGCTAGGAGCAAGCGTGTTCGTGGCTTCGAAATCTATCAAAGAACAAGTGGGAAATGCTCCTGTGATTTATGTCAAAGATGTGACTCGCGTGATGACACTCTTTGCAAATCATTTTTACGGGTATCCATCTGAATCATTAAATATGATTGGAGTTACAGGAACGAATGGGAAAACGACTGTAACGCATATGGTGGACTATTTATTAGAAGAATTAGGAAAACCAACCGCGCTGATTGGAACGATGTATCGTAAAATTGGTGACGAACGTATTGAAACAAGAAATACAACGCCAGAAATCTTAACTGTGCATGAAACATTGCAAAAGGTGAAAGAAATCGGTGGAGACACATGTATTATGGAAGTTTCTTCTCATGCCCTTCAATTAGGTCGTGTGTGGGGAATTGACTATAATGTAGCGGTATTTACGAATTTGACGCATGAACATTTAGATTTGCATAAAACAATGGAGAACTATGCGCATGCGAAAAGCTTATTATTCTCGCAATTAGGAAACCATTCTAAAAATGGAAAACCTCGTGTTGCAATTCTAAACATTGATGAAGAGCACTATGAACAATTCGCATACTCAACTCCTTGCGAAGTGATTTCATATGGATTTAGTGAAAAAGCAGATATTCGTGCAACGGATGTTCAAACAAACGGAGCGACAACTTCATTTATAGTAACAATGAATGGACAAGAGCTTCCAGTAACAATTCCGATGATTGGACTCTTTAATGTCTATAATGTTTTGGCTGCCTTTGCTGTAGCAGTCGTAAATGGTATTCCACTCGAACGTGCTGCTAGCCGTATGAAACGATTCCCTGGTGTGGGTGGTCGTATGCAGTTGATTCAACAAGGACAACCATTCCAAGTGATTATCGACTTTGCACATACACCTGACGGATTACAAAATGTGCTTGAGACACTTGAGAAAGTGAAAGTGAATCGAGTGATTACAATCATGGGTCATAGCGGTGGTAACCGTGATTCAAGCATGCGCCCTGAACTTGGAGAAATTGCGTTTGACAAATCCGATTATGTGATTTTAACAGCGGATAATCCAAGAAATGAACCACTTGAAAAGATTTATGCAGAAATTCTAGCAGGAAGAAAAGATGAACAAACTGCTTATGAATGCATCGATAATCGAGAAAGTGCGGTAAAACGTGCTTTAGAAATTGCTCAAGAAGGGGATATCTTATTATTTGCTGGTAAAGGTGTTGAACCATACCAAGTAATCGGTGACGAGTATATTCCTTATAATGAAGTAGAAACTGTTATTGCAAGTTTAGAAGCATTAGGCTTTCAAAATCACGAGTAGAAGAAGGAGAAGATTATGATCGAAGTCATTTTATCAGTCGGCTTAGCGTTCCTTGCGACAGTCATTGCCGAACCACATTTCATTCAATATATGAAGATGAAACAATTAGGTCAAACTACATTAGATGAAGGTCCATCATGGCATAAAGCTAAAAGTGGAACTCCAACAATGGGTGGCCTTGTGTTCCTTTGTATGATCAGTATTTCTAGTTTAATTGTCGGAGCCGTATTTGGACACTTCAATTTCGTCTTATTAAGTGGCGTTATTGGTTTTGCCTTCTTCGGATCAATTGGGTTCTTAGATGATTTTATTAAAGTGTTTAAAAAACAAAACGAAGGACTAAAGAGTCACGAAAAATTTGGATTACAATTAATTGGTTCTGCTATCTTTGTGGGATTATATCTGCTTAGTGGAAATGCTCCATTAATTTACATTCCATTCTTTGGAGAAGTTAATAGCATTATCATCTTTGCATTATTCACGATTATTTGGATTACTGGATTTTCAAACGCAGTTAACTTAACAGATGGTTTAGATGGATTAGCTGCTTCAACAAACACTATTGCTTATGGTATTTATGGATTTATCGCTTATGAATCAGGTCAACGTTCGATTGCAACGTTCTGCTTCTGCGTAGTCGGTGGGCTCCTTGGTTTCTTAGTATTTAACTGGAAACCAGCAAAAGTCTTCATGGGAGACGTTGGTTCATTAGCACTTGGTGCAGGACTTGCTATCATTTCGATTATGCTTCATAAGGAATGGACTTTATTACTTGTAGGAATCATCTTTGTTGGAGAAACATTAAGCGTTATTTTACAAGTAGGTTCATTTAAACTCACAGGCAAACGTATCTTCAAGATGAGTCCAATTCACCATCACTTTGAAATGAGTGGGTGGAAAGAAGTGAAGATTGTTTCTGTATTTAGTGCAATCGGACTCATTGCAGGTTTAATCGTTGCATTTGTCTTTTAAGAGAATTAACATATTTTACAAGGAGAGCTGGTCATTTTTGCCCAGCCTTTCTCCATATACATATTAAAAAAGAAAAATTGGAGGAATCATTGTGCGGAATACACATGCATTTGAAAATAAAAAAGTACTAGTCATTGGACTTGCAAAGAGTGGAGTGAGTGTAGCAAAACTTTTATACCAGTTACACGCGGATGTAACGGTAAATGATAGAACACCACTTGAGGAAA
>CALJSD010000190.1 GCA_937976325.1 uncultured Carnobacterium sp. | reverse complement strand
CACCAATATTCGCGTTTGAAGCAAGAATCGCTTCTTCCACTGTGAAACCAAAGATTTTTGCCCCAGCAAAAGTCACTGTCATGTTCACAAAAACCATGATAGCGCAGAACACCAATAACAATGGAGACTTCTCGATAATCGCTCCGATTGAAGCAGGAATTCCGATGACTACGAAGAATAAGTAAATCAAGAATGTTCCAATTTCGTTTGCCCCACTAATCTTCTTGAAGTATTTCGCAAAAATCGTTGAGCAAGCTACTGTTAATGTTGTTAGAATTAAATATTTATTCGAAACTAATTGAATAAGACTGTTATCACCTAGACCTGAAATAATTTCAGATAATGTAAAGCTAATTGTTACGATAACAACAGAAATCGCAAAAACAAAAGCTACATCTTGAACAGTAATTACAGTGTCTTTGCCGTAAGCTTTTTCTTCTTCCTCTTTCACACCTTCAGTATACGCAAATTTGAAATGCTTCTTAAAGAATCCAATCGAAGGAATCATCAGTAATATTAAGAAGTAGAATACCATTAACAAATTATCTGCTACTGTAGCTGCAGAAATAAGTTCTTTTGGAATTTCAAAAGCGGATGAAACAGCAACAAAGTTTACTCCTCCACCAATATAACTTCCAACCATCATTCCAGCAATATGGTTTAGTACAGGGATTGCTTTAGACAAGGCAAAATATCCTAATACTGCCCCAAGAACAGTTCCAACAGAACTGATTAAGAAGATAGCTAACAATCTTCCGCTTTCCTTCCAAATTTGTTTCAAATCACATTGGAATAAAAGCATCGGAATTGCTAATGGAACAACGACTCCCCAAACTTGATCATATACAGGTGAATCTGTAGGAATAACGCCTAAATTACTTAATGTTGCTGCCATTAATAGACCGATAATCGCTCCGCTGATTTTTGCAGCCCATTTATATCGATTTTCTAAAAAGATACTGATAGTCGCAATCCCAACGATAATAGACCACAATACCCATGTATTATTTGCATCAATCATAAAACACCTCTTCTGGCTTTTTTAATACACACGAAAATTACCATATATGGTAATTTTTAACTAAAAAGGCAAAAGAGCTGTTTTTGTTTGACGTCCTTTTGCCCTTAAAAATATTATCTTTGTTCGTCTTCTTCTTGAATAGATTTTAAAAGCTCATCAATATGATTTCCGTAATCCACTGATTCATCGCGTTTAAAGATTAATTCTGGAGTTTTGTACAATGATAGACGTTTACCTAATTCACGACGGATTAGGCCTTTTGATTTTTCTAAGCCACGTTCAGTCGCTTGACGTTCACTAGCTAGTTTTTGAAGTGTTGTATAGTAGATAGTAGCAATTTGCAAATCACCAGTCACTTCTACTTCAGTAATCGTAATTTCTTGTACACGTGGGTCACGAACTTTTTTTGATAAGATATCATTTACTTCACGTAAGATTTCTTGTGACACACGTCCCACTCTAAAGTTTGCCATTTTAGTCTCCTTTCCAACGAAAGAGGCACTGCAATCAGTCCCTCTTCGTTCTAGTTAAATCATAATTTATTCTTCATTTTGGTCGATTCAAACCGTATTTTCGCGCACTAATTGGATAACGGCTTAACCTCCTAGCTTTGGCGTCCACTTCGTTAAGCTTCGTAAAATCTTTTCGATTTTCCTCTCCTTAACTCCAGTGTTCCAAAGCTAAACAGTCGGTCTCGCACTATTTGGATAACGGCTTGAAAATTCTGAATCGACGTGCGTTTCCCGAAACATCCGCACGACTATCCTAGTCGTTTACGGTGTTCCGGTCCAACGGTTCGATTCAAAACGAATTTTCTCGCACTATTTGCGTTTAATCTCGACCATTTCGTATGCTTCAATGATGTCGTCTACTTTGATATCATTGTAGCCTTCAATCATGATACCGCACTCGAATCCAAGTTTAACTTCTTTAGCATCGTCTTTAAATCGTTTCAAGCTTGCTAATTCACCTTCGTAAATAACAATGTTATCACGAATTAAACGAACTGAGCTTGTACGTTTAACTACACCTTCTAAGACATATGAACCAGCAATTGTTCCAAGTTTAGATACAGTGTATGTTTCACGAACGATTGCTTGACCAGTAATTTTCTCTTCAAATTCTGGATCTAGCATACCTTTCATCGCTGTTTCGATTTCATCAATAACGTTATAGATAATACGGTGTAAGCGAATATCTACTTGATCAGATTCTGCTTGAATCTTCGCTTGTGGCGTAGGTCTTACGTTAAATCCGATGATGATTGCGTTACTTGCTGTTGCAAGAGTAATATCGCTCTCGTTGATTGCCCCTACAGCTGTATGGATAATCTTCACGCGCACGCCTTCAACTTCAATTTTTTGTAAGCTTGATGCTAATGCTTCTACAGAACCTTGTACGTCAGCCTTAATGATAACGTTAACAGATTTGAGTTCACCAGCTTTAAGGGTATCAAAGAGATTTTCAAGGCTGACACGTTGAGTAGCTTGGCGTTGTTTCATGAGGGCACGTTTGGCACGCTCTTCACCGGCTGCACGCGCAGATTTTTCATCTTCATAAACGGCAAAGTGGTCACCCGCCATTG